>JANMLE010001579.1:0-7081 GCA_031372385.1 Planctomycetota bacterium
CCAAGGCCGCGGGTGGATCGCAGGGAGCGGATTCGAAAAGCTCCGACAAACCCGTCTGCTCGGTGCCTTGAAGAGCCGCGCTGTTTGTAGCTGAATTCGCAAGAATTCAGCGAAACAGCGGACCACGATCTGAGTTCTTGCAAACTCTGCTACGACGTCGCGAATAATTCGGGCGAACCACCAACCCCGACCCACTTCCTCAAGTGGCCGCTTCCACCGTTTTCCGCGGTCTGGTCCAGTGGCACAGCGCGATTCCCATCGCGTACAAGAGGAGTAGCGGGACCATCATCATCAGCATGGTCATCGGGTCGGGAGTGGGGGTCAGCAGCATCGAGATGATCGCAATGGCCAACACGGCCATGCGCCACTGCCCCAGGTACTGCTGGACGGTGAACAGATTGATCTTCGCCAGAAACAGCATGATCATCGGCAACTGAAAACTGAGTCCGAACATCAGCGGAAGCATGATGGCAAACGAGATCCACTCGGAGATCCGGATCTGCGCCGTCAGTTCCATGCTGGCGTTGTAACCGAGCAGGAAATCCAGCACGGTCGGCAGGACGGCGTAGAAGCAAAAGAACACGCCGCCCAGAAAGAGAATGACGCTCATGGGGAGGAACGTGTAGATGTACTTTCGCTCGTGCGGGTACAGCCCGGCGGCGACAAACAGCCAGAGTTGGTAGAAGACCCAGGGACTGGCGACAATCAGCCCCGCCACGAACGACACCTTCATGTAGGTCACGAAGGCTTCTTGCACGTTGAGTGTCACGGGCCGGCTGATCTGGTCGATGCCCGTCCGGAACTGTTCGAACGCTTCGGATTTCGCGTGAAGCGTCAGGTGCTTGTCCTTCAAATCGTCTCCCGGCGCGGGATAGCGTTCGGGTGCCGCCTGATGAAGCTGGTCCGCCAGTTCGTGAGCCGAGAGTTCCAGTGAGATGGTTCGCCGTGCCTCGGTCGTGATGAGGGGAGCGTTCTTGGGATCGTTGGCTGCCGAGGTGTCTGGCGGGAAGATCTGGTGCTTGAGTGTTTCCCAGAAGCTGAACGACTTGACGTTGTCGTCCACCTTGGGGACGAACCTGGCGCGACGCAGCGCCTGGTCCACCGGTTGTCGAATCAGTCCGACCAGTCGTTCGCCGAAGACGAGTGCCCCGATCACACAGAGCGACAGGCCGATCAGGGCGTTGATCAGGTGCTTGCGCAGGATGTCCAGATGCTCGCCAAAGGTCATTGTCGAGTCATCAAACAGATCTGTGTCGGTCGCCATGAGTCTCTCCAAGTGCGCGGGCACCGCATCTTGAGCGAGATGGGGTGTGGACGCAAGCCGGGGTCAGGAACCCGAATGCTGAGTGCCGCGAGTCAGTCCGATCGCACGGGGTGCGTCGACTGTGCGGTGTCCACTCGGAATGGCCCGGCACCAATGGCAAGGCGGGAGAGCGGTCGGCGGCAGTGTATCAGGGAACAGGGCCACCATCAATTTGGACCGGGGCTGTTGACGCCAAGTCACATCGACTTTGGCCCGGATCATGGGCGGTTGAGGAATCAACTGCCAGCTTGCTCTGGCCGAGAATCCAACGAACTTGAATTACGCTGCTACTTTCGACATCACGAGCGCACCTGCCATCAGCAGGGACATCAGCACGATGAGGAACAGGATGGCGATCATGTTTACGATGAACGCTTTCCGAACCTTCTGGAAATGGACGATCAGGAAGATCAGTCCGATCAGCGGGACAAACAAAACTCCCAGGCCCCAAAGCGGGTTCTCTTTGAACGCTTCGATAATCATCATGATTCCGGCGACGAAGGCGATCGCGTAGATTCCAACGGCGACTCCAATCGCGATGGCAACCGGAATTTCACCCACTGCAAACACGCCGTACAGCATGCCTCCAATGCCGCCGAACAGGAATGACGCCGCAGCGATCACCAAGGCATCGACAAAGTCCTGCTTGAGACTCTCTTTGCCGTCATCCTCGTCATCGTCTTCGCTCTTCCGCTTTTTGGCGACGTACTTGTAATCCTTGGCCTTGTCGATCAGGCTCAGTCGTTCCCGGAAATAGAAGGTGAACAGCCCATTGGTGCGCATGTTGAACAGGCCGATGAAACCAATCGGCAGGCACATCACCATCAGGATGATCACCGGGCCGATCAGCGGCTTGAAGTCGACGTCGGCCGGTTTGCCAATCGACGCGATGTCGATCGGCTGGACGTTCTGTTGTCCCTTGGTCGGCTTGGGAGCATTTTCCGCCGCCAAGATGCGGCGACTGATGTCGGCGTTGGATTCCATCGTGTTCACGATGCCGGCGATGTCGTTCCCCCAGACGCCACCGATCACTGCAGCGCCGCCGATCAGCGGGAGGCTGGTGAGCAGAAACCACATCAGCCAAACGGAACAACCGCCGATGGACCGCATCCAGAATTCGATGACCTTCCAAAACATCCAGCCGGGCAGGGGAATCGGCATCGTCATGTGCGACATGACCACCGGCAGCATCCAGATCAGGGGGATCGCACCGATCCCGAGGCAAACCGCCAGCATCCATTCCGGCTGGCCGTTGTGGAACACCAGGTAGTAGCCGATGCCTCCGGGAATCAAGAGAATCGGCACCGCGACGGCGACAGCCCAGGCGACGGACATCACCCCCTTGGAACTGGCCAGAAAGAAGTCGAAGTTCAACTTCTTGAACTTGTCCTTGCGCTCCAAGGTCAGCTTGATGACTTCGCAGTCCAGATACCACAACCAACCGGGGATGACGAGAAACGAGACGGCAAAGCAGAGCGCGAAAAACGCGCGCGGCGGCCACGCCGAAATCCACAGGTACATGAAGGCGCAGCCGAGCGAAATCAGCACGCAGATTAGTGTGTAGAGGTCGGTCCGCCAGCCCAGCATCTGGTTCTTGAGGACGAACTTCCACGCGTTAGCGGCCAGGCCCGGATAGAAATCGGCGGGATCGGGGCCCTTCAAGGCGCGCTTGCGGGCCTTGATTCCCAGACCGCCCGCTTCAATGTCGAAGCCGCACTTGGGGCACTCGGTCTCCTCTTCGTCCAGTTCGTACATGTCGAAGCCGCACTTCGAACAGATGCGGGCGTTCGTGTCTTCCGCGCGGCGCAGATCGAGCGAGGCGAGGGCGTCTTCCGAGTCAATCGGCTTGGAAGATTTCGCCGCCGCCGGCTTCTTCTTGACGATCTTCTGCGCGCCGGAATCCTTGACGGCCTTCTGGGCACCGGAATCACCGGTCGGGACGGCAATGCGCGTCTCACACTGCGGGCATTTGACCGCCTTGCCACGGGCGGCATCCGGAACAGTCACCACCTTGTCGCAGCTCGAGCAGCGAACTTTGACGGGCATGAAAATCGCCTTTGGAGTATCTGGCTGCCACCACGTTGCGATCAGCGAATGCGGGCCGGGCGGGCAGCGGGACGAGCCTGAGAACGGAACGAAGTCGGCGGAGTTTACGGTCCGGTGGCCGGTTCCCGCAACGCAATCAGCCCGCAAGTCGGGAAGGAGTCGGGAGATTGCCGCCGGTTTGCACGGAAACGACGGTTGTTGGCGAAACCTTTTGGCACGGAACGGGGTTTATCCTATGATTCGCACGACGAACGAAGCCCTCACTCGGCCACCCGCCGTACACGCTTCAGTCTTTCTTCCGTCACTTGCTTGAAGGAGCCGCCCCATGCTGCGAAGACCGTATTGGCAATTCGGCCTCGCGCTCGCCGTGATCTGCGGGACCGCGTTCAATGCCTTGGCCGAGAACAAGCGCTCCAAAACCACCACGCCGCCGGCGCCCACGGATTCCAAAGTGGTTGCGGCGGAAGTCGACCGGCTGATCCTGACCGATCTGAAAAAGGCCGCGGTCACTCCGGCCGATCGCTGCAACGATGCCGACTTCCTGCGTCGGGTTTCCCTCGACATCACCGGCCAGTTGCCGTCGCCGCGCGACGTGACGATCTTTGCGCTCGATCCCGACGCCAACAAGCGCGCCGTCTTGATCGACCAACTGTTGCGTTCGCCCGAGTACGGCAAGAACTGGGCGCGGTACTGGCGCGATGTGATCTACATGCCCGCTACCGAAAACCGTGCCCGGCTGGCTCAGGGTGACTTTGAAAAATGGATGGCCGCCGAGCTGGGATCGGGTCGCGGTTGGGATCGGATTGTCACTGCGATGCTCACCGCGACCGGCGACATCCAGGAGCATCCCGAGACTGCGTTGTTGATCGCGCAGGGAGCCCAGGCCCCGGAAATCGCCGCCGAAGCCTGCCGTATCTTTCTCGGAATTCAGATCCAATGTGCGAACTGTCACGATCATCCCTCGGACATCTGGAAGCGCGACCAGTTTCATGAACTCGCCGCCTACTTCCCCCGCATCGCCGCGCGACAAATGCAAATGCCGTTGTCGTTCGAGATCGCGTCCGTCAACACGGACCGCGGCCGGGGCGACTTCATGCGTGAGAATCCCGAACGTTTCGTCAGCATGAATGACCGCAACAACGACGGCAAACTTACCAAGGAGGAAATGCGGGGCCGCGCGATGATGGCTCCCGGCGGCGGAATTCCGGCCCAGCTTCTCGACCGCATCTTCGAACTGGGCGACAGCAACAAGGATGGCGTGCTGACCGCGGCCGAACTCAAGGCGCTGCCGATGCCCGATCAGATGCGTCGCGGTTCCACCGAGCACTACATGCCGGACCTGAACGATCCCGCATCCAAGGGCAAACTGGTTGAGCCGAAGTTTTTCGTCGATGGATCGTCGCCCGGTCACGGACTGTCCGATGAGGATCGGCGGACCGCCGTCGCCAAGTCGTTCACGTCCCCCGGCAACCCGTGGTTTGCGCGAGCCATCGTCAACCGGATGTGGTCTGAATTCCTCGGCGAAGGCTTCTACATGCCGGTCGACGACATGGGACCGACGCGGACCGCGCGCTTCCCGGAAGCGATCGATGCCCTGGCCGCCGGGTTTGTATCCAACCACCATGACATCCGGTGGCTCATGCGGACGATCGCCAATTCGCAAACCTATCAACGGAAGGTGGCACCGAAGTCGGTCGCCGAGGATGCGCTGCCGTTCGCCGCCGTCACGCCGACACGGTTGCGGGCTGATTTGGTGTTCAATTCGTTGTTCCAAGTCTTGGGGATCGATGAAGAGTCGGCCGGCGGCGGCCGCGGGATGATGATGGCCGGACCGCGAGCCTACCAACGCGGTCCCCGTTTTCAGTTCGACGTCCTGTTTGGCGTCGACCCCTCGGTCCCCAAGGACGACATCACGGGCAACGTTCCCCAGTCGCTGTTCCTGATGAACTCGAACCTGCTCCGCTCAGCCTTGTCCGCCTCCAACAACACACGGTTGGACAAGATCCTCCGTGAGAACCCCGAGGATCGCGACGCCCTCAGCGAGGTCTACCTGCTGGTCCTGTCGCGCGAGCCCTCGAAGCCCGAAGTCGAAATCTGTCAGGGCTACATCAAGGACGTGGGCCAGCGCGGCGAAGCGTACGAAGACCTGCTGTGGAGCCTGCTCAATTCGAGCGAGTTCCTGTCCAAGCGATGACGGCGTCGAGCTTTCAATTTCAGTAGTTCCTAGTTTGTCGAGTTTGTATTTGCATTTACTCCGAAGGAGTTGCGTCTCATAGCCCAGGGTTGCGAGCGGAAGCTCGCTACCCTGGGTGAATGCCCAACCGACTCATGTACCCCAACGGGGTTCCGTCATCGGCATTTTTGGAATAACGCAACCCTTTCAGGGTAGATGGGCAATGCGTGTACTTACCCAGGGTAGCCCGCAAGTGCGGGCAACCCTGGGCTATGAGACGCAACTCCTTCGGAGTAAAGACAACTCAATTCAACTACAGACTTGGAACTACTAAATTCCTACCTGCAACCAGTCTCCAACGGAGCAACGATCATGTTCTCATGGCACGAAGACGTCACGCTGTCTCGACAGTCTCTGTCACGGCGCGGGTTTCTGTATGGCACATCGGCCGCCGCGGCGGCGGGGGCGTTCAACTTTCGCGACGTGATGTCCGCGCAGGCGGCCGATCTGCGGAAGCAGGGCCGGGCGATGATCCTGCTGTTCATGCAGGGGGGGCCGTCACAACTCGAAACATTCGATCCCAAGCCCGGCACGGAGAACGGCGGGCCCACCAAGGCGATCAGCACGGCGGTCCCCGGCATCCAGATCGCCGAAGGTTGGGAACAGACCGCCAAGCAGATGAAAGACATCGCCGTCATCCGGTCCATGACGAACAAGGAGGGACAGCACGATCGGGCCGTCTATCAACTCCACACCGGCTACATCCCGTCGGGCTCGATCAAGCATCCGGCGCTCGGCTGCAACATCGCCCGCGAATTGGCCGTCGGCGAACGTGAGTTGCCCGCGGTGGTCTCGATCGGTGACGGCCGCGCCGCGGGAATCGGCGGCAGCGGTGCCGGATTCCTGGGTGTCGACTACGAACCATTCCACGTCGCCAACCCCGGCGGCCTGCCCGAAAACGTCGCCACGACCGTCGGTGAATCGCGCTTCAAGCGGCGTCTCGGCCTGCTCAACAAGCTGGAGGGCGACTTCGCATCCCGCGGGGGCGAGACGGTTGTCGAGAATCACCGCCGCATCACCGACAAGTCCGCCAAGCTGGTCCTGACTCCGCTCACCAAGACATTCGACTTGAATCAGGAGTCGGCGGAGACTCGCGAAAGCTACGGCAATTCGTCGTTCGGCCGCGGCTGTCTGCTGGCCCGGCGACTCGTCGAATCGGGCGTCACGTTCGTCGAGGTCCGGTTGGGTCCGTGGGACACGCACCAGGAGAACTTCGACGCTGTGAAGCGGTTGTCAGGTCAATGCGATCCCGCCCTCGCCGCGCTCATCGCCGATCTGAAGCAGCGCGGCCTGTTCGAAAAGACGCTGATCGTGTGGACCGGTGAGTTCGGCAGAACCCCGCGCATCAACCCGCGCAACGGCCGCGATCACTGGCCCCGCAACTTCAACGCGCTGCTCGCCGGCGGCGGCATCAAGGGAGGCCGGGTGATCGGCGAATCATCGAAGGATGGAACCAGCCTGACCAAAGCCCCGGTCAACGTCCCCGACCTGTTCTGCTC
>JANMLE010000667.1:0-8245 GCA_031372385.1 Planctomycetota bacterium
CAACTGGCCGACGCGCTGGAGCGGGTGCTCACGAACGACGCGCTGCGCATGGACCTCGCCCAATGCGGCCACAGCGGTGTCCGGTCACATCACGGGTTGGAGAATCTCGCGGAGAGCACAAAGACGCTGTTCGGTTGAGATCCGGTCTTGCCAGAACGTCGCCCAACGTCACGTCACGCGCTGATCCGCAGAGCCTGCGGAGCAGGGCCGAGCCTTGTCTTGATCAGGGTCAACAGCCCCTTGACGTCGGTGCGGGGAACAAGAGGAACAGACTCCGGGGCAAGATCCGCTGCTCCCGACGACATGGCAATCACAGTCGCATTCCACGCGGTGGCCCGTTCACGCAGCCAGTCCCATGATCCGTCGGCATGGCCGGTGAGTTCGCCTCCGGCGCAGAGCACCAAGTCCCAGCGCTCTGCATCGCATGTCTCCTGAGCCACTGCCAGGCAGGACACCGCCCTGGCCAGATAACCGGCGGCTTCGATCGCCGATGTCAGCAGCATGCGGAAGAATGGTGATTCATCAATGACCAGCACTCGCGGCGTGTGATTGGCGAACCCTTCGCCGCTGATCGGCCGCGAACCACGGTCCGTCAACGGCGGCATCTCCGTGACAACTAACGGCGCAGTGACGGTGTTGGAGTCCGAAGGCGCGGACGTCAACGTTGCCGGTTGCCCGGCAGGTATCGACCGCGGGGCTTCGGTGAGCGGGACTGGCTCTTGCCCTGGAGTGCGTTGAGGCTTCGACAGCGCGGTCACCCGATCGCGAATCGTCGCGCCGAGATGATGGATGCGGCTGAGGGCCACGGTGTACGGTGATCCACCCGCCTTCAGGACGCGCGTCAACAACGATTCGCTCGCCCACACGAGTTCGTCGCTGATGGCCGCCAAATCGGCTACTTCCTCTTCCGTGGGTGGAATGGGCTCGTCGGCGGGCGGACTGAAATGCGGACGCGGTGGTTTCGTGATCGGATGATTCTCGCCCAAGACCACCAGTCCCCAGTGAGTCTTCAAGTGCTCCACGATCTCGACCGGCTCCCGGGTCGTGACCTGCGACGTGGCCTCCAGTTCCAACAGCATTTCGGCCAGAACCGCGACGATTTGCGAGGTCTTGTCCGCCAGTTCGCGGTCACACACGATTGATTGATCGGCGAGTCCGTTGAGGATGAAAGCGATCGAGAACGCCAGCCGGGCCGGCTTTTCATGGCCCCGCCGGCGCAGTTCGTACGCCAGTTGTTCCAAGTCGCGCCCCGTCGACCCGACCGCCGCGGGTGAGAACGCGGTCTCCTGTCCGGATGAGACGGGCGACAACAAACGCCACGCCTGACGCGAGGTTTCCCAGCCCAGGTCCAGAACGGAAAGCAGGTCGTCGCGAAACATCATTCCCGTCCCTCATGTCGTTGGCGTGGAACCGTGGGCAAGGCATCCGGTGACATCGTGTCAAAGACTCGGAACTGCCGTTGAACTCAACGCGACCCTAGCCCGGATTATTCATGAGGAACCACGAAATACGCGAAATACGCGAAAGTGAAGAGGTTTGCGGGCAGCGTTTCTCAAGACATTGCTCGCCGTACCGTGGCGGTCACTGGGGATCAGAACTCTGGTCTCTTCTTCACTTTCGTGTTTTTCGTGTATTTCGTGGTGAATAATCCGGGCTAGCCCTCTCCCCCGAAGACGGGGGCGAGGGGACACGACAAAGAAACCAATGCCAACAGCCTCATCATCGCCGCATGCCGAACAGATCGCCGGGTTCATCGACCCGGGGACGCTGATGCATTTGAAGTCGCTCGAACTGCGGGCGAAGCATGTCGTCGAGGGGTTCATGACGGGGCTCAACCGCAGTCCGTACCACGGATTCTCCGTCGAGTTCACCGAGTACCGGCAGTACTCGCAGGGGGACGATCTGCGGCATCTGGACTGGAAGCTGTTTGCCCGCAGCAACCGGTACTACATCAAGCGGTTCGAGGACGAAACGAATCTGCGCTGCCTGCTGCTGCTCGACACCAGCCGGTCGATGAACTTCGGTTCGACGGGCTATTCGAAGTCGGACTACGCCCGCACACTGGCGGCCACGCTGGCGTACTTCCTGAATTCGCAGCGCGATGCCGTCGGATTGGCGACGTTCTCGTCGGAGATCGACGACTACATTCCGCCGCGCTACCGGGTCGGGCATCTGCGGCGGATCCTGGTCTCGCTGGAACGGGCGGCCGACGGGGCGTCGACGCACCTGTCCAAGCCGCTCGAACAGATCGCCGAGCGGTTGAACCGGCGCGGCATGCTGGTCCTGATCTCGGATCTGCTGGCACCGCTGGAGACTCTGGAAATGAGCCTCGGCAGCTTGGCCGCGCGCGGTCAGGAAGTGATCGTGTTTCATGTGCTCGACCCGGAAGAACTGAACTTCGACTATGCCGTGCCCGAGATGTTCGAGGATCTGGAATCGCACGCGCGGCTGTATGTCGATCCCGCGGCGATTCGTACCGAGTATCTGAAACGGTTTGGCCAGCATCTGGCGGCGATTGAACAGATCTGCTCACGTCTGGGGCTGACGTATCATCGGCTGCCGACCAACACGCCGTTGGAACTGGCGCTGCCCGAGGTGGTGCGGGTCCGCATGCAATCCCGCGGTAACAGCCGGACCCGGATTGCAAGGAGGGGACGATGACGACGTCGAGAGTCGAGAGTCGAGGGCCGAGAGCCGGGCAAGTCAGAGAGTTCGTTGACTGTGTCCGCTTTGCGCGAGTTGTTCCGCCGTTGCAGGGGCAAGCGGCCTTCTCTGGCTCTGGACACTCGACTCTCCGCTCTCGGCACGCTCGGAGGCCCGCATGACGCCGTTGGCACCGTTGTATCTGCTCGCCGCATTGACCGTGGCGGGGCCCATCCTGTTCCACTTGTGGCGGCGGACCCCGCGCGGGCGGCGCGAGTTTTCGACGCTGATGTTTCTGACACCGTCGCCGCCGCGAGTCACCTCGCGCAGCCGCGTCGAACATTGGTTGCTGCTGTTGTTGCGCGGGGCGGTGCTCTGCCTGCTGGCGCTGGCGTTTGCCCGGCCGTTGTGGCGGACGGCGGTCTCGGAGCCGGAACAGAATGCCGACGAGGAACTGGTAGCGATGCTGATCGACACCAGCGCCAGTCTGCGCCGCGATGGGGCGTGGCCGGATCTGATGCGCCAGGTCAACGGGCAACTCTCGCAATTGCCAGCGACGGCGACGGTCGCGCTGTTTCGATTCGACGACCGGTGGTCGTCCGTCGCCGACTTCGCCGAATTGAAGCGACTCGAACCGGACCAGCGGCGCGAACTGGTGAAGGCGCGGCTCGGTGAAATGAAACCGGGCTGGGGTGGGACGAACCTTGGCGAGGCGCTCGTTCGCACCGCATCGGCGTTGCAGGAGACGCAGACGGATCGTTCGGTTCCGGCCAAGCTGCGGATCGTGTTGGCGGGCGATCTGCAAGCCGGCGCGAAACTCGACGCGCTCAACGGATTCGAATGGCCGAGCGACCTGCGACTGCAATTGCTGGTCGCGCGGCCCGCATCGCCGTCGAATGCGGGACTGCAATGGGTCGAGCGGAATCTGGATCTGCCGGACGACGTGCTGCGTGTGCGGGTCAGCAACGCGGCCGATTCGCGGAAGGAACAGTTCACGCTCCAATGGTCCGGAGACGACTCGACGGCGCAGTCGGTGTATGTGCCACCCGGTCAAAGCCGCGTGGTCGTGCCGCCGAAGCGACCGAAGAGTGCCGCCGTGACGTCACTGCTGTTGAAGGGGGACGACAACGACTTCGACAACACCGTCTTCATCGCGCCGCCTCGCGAGGAGGCTCGTCTGGTCGTCTATTGCGGGACGGACAAGCCGGACGACACGGCGGGGCTGCGGTTTTATCTGGAGGGCGTTTTCGCCGCCTCGCAGCGGTATCGGATCGATGTGACCGGCTGGCGTGACGCGCTGACGGCGTCGAAGGCCGATCGGCCTTCGCTGGTGGTGCTGGTCGAACCGGAAGCCGATGCCGGGGACTTCGTGAAGGCGCACCTCGCCTCGGGTGGAACCGTTCTGATCGCGGCACGTTCGACTGACGACGGAGTGACAGCGCTGCGGCAATGTGGGCTGAACGAGATCACCGTGACCGAAGCCGCAGTCAAGCGCGACGCCATGCTGGGCGACATCGACTTCGAGCATCCGCTGTTCGCACCGTTTGCAGAATCGCAGTTCAGCGACTTCACGGGGATTCGATTTTGGAAGCATCGGTCGCTGGCGGGTTTCGCGGCGGCGGCTGGTGAGACGCCGGGAAAGACTCCACATGGCGGACGGGTGCTCGCACGATTCGACGACGGCGATCCCGCGTTCGTGGAGTTCAAATCCGGACGCGGACATGTCTGGGTTTTGACAGGTGGCTGGCATCCCGCCGACAGCCAGTTGGCCCGTTCTTCGAAGTTCCCGCCGCTGATGTTCCGCATGCTCGAACAAGCCTCCGGCGGGACCGCCCGCGCGCAGAACCTCGCGGTGGGGAGCGACATCGCGTGGCCCCGGTCCACGGGAGAATCCGCGTCGTCGGGAAGCGTTCGCATGCCGGATGGCAGCGTGCTGAAGGACGTGGCGATCGACAGGCCGTTCGCCGACACTCAAGTCCCCGGTCTGTATTCACTGGAGTTAGAGGGAGCGACCGACGTGGTGGCCGTGAATCTGGCGGCCGATGAAAGTCGCACGGCCCCGCTGCCGATCGAGCAACTGGAGGCGTTGGGGGTGCGACTGGGTACGGTGGCGACCCCCGAGGATCTCCGCCGCGCGAAGGAACGCGAACGGCTGTTGCAGGTCGAAGAACTGGAGCAGTCGCAGAAGTTGTGGCGCTGGGGCGTGCTGACCGCCATCGTGCTGCTGCTGGCGGAGACATGGCTCGCCGGTCGCCGGACCGCGACACCGGTCGAAGCCGCGGACGCCACGGAATGAGGACTGAAATGCTATCCGAGAAGGGGTCGGGAGTCTTTTTCATGCCGCACGATGTCGGTCACAATGCCGCAAATCGAGGCTTTGCGGCATGAAAAAGACTCCCGATCCCCTCGCGCCGGCCCATCGAAGCGGCGGATGCCACGGAATTAGGAATGAGATGTCAATGGAGGGGCCATCGAGATCACCGTCACCACCGGACCGTGGTGACGCTTCGCCGCCATCTGCGCATCTGGTCGGCGTGTGCGGTGCCGGGATGAAGGCGCTGGCTGAACTGCTCGACGGGCTCGGGTGGCGGCTGTCCGGTTCCGATCTGCAACCCGCCGGCCCGTCGATCGAGTCGCTCGGTCTGCACGGATTCCAGTTCTTCCACGGACACGCGGCGGACAATGTTCCCGCGGACACCGCGTGCGTGGTGTACAGCCCCGCGATTCGGCCGGACAATCCCGAGCGATTGGAAGCGGCGCGGCGCGGACTCCCCGAGTGGTCTTACAGTGCGATGATTGGCCGGTTGATGGAGACGCGCACGGGACTGTGCATCGCGGGGACGCATGGCAAGAGCACGACCACCGCGATGGTCGGCTGGATTCTGAGCGTGGCCGGTCGCGACCCCGCGGTGCTCGTCGGCGCGGAACTGTGCGACAGCGGACACAGCGGCCGGGCCGGTGCGAGCGGACTGCTGGTCGTCGAAAGTTGCGAGTTCAACCGCAGTTTTCTCGACTTCCGTCCGCGGCACGCCGCGATCCTGAATGTCGAACCCGATCACTTCGACTGCTACGCCGACTTGCCCTCACTGGTGCAGGCGTTCCGGGACTTCGCGTTGCGCGTGCCGGATCGGGGAGTGTTGCTCGTTAATGTCGACAGCCCCGCGGCGATGGAGGCGGTCCGCGATCTGCCGGCGCGAGTCGTCACGTTCGGGACGAAGTCACAATCACAGTCACAGTCCAATTGGCGGGCCGAGCAGCTCATCGACCAACCGGACGGCATCCGCTTCGAGGTCGTTTGCCGCGCGCGTCCGTGGGGCTCGGTGCGCCTGCGGTTGCACGGCGAACACAACGTGCAGAACGCCTTGGCCGCCGCGGCGCTCTGTGCGGAGATTGGCGTCGACCCGCACGACATCGTGGCGGCGCTGGGTTCGTTCGGCGGCATCAAACGGCGCTTCGAAGTGGTTGGCGAATGGAACGGCATCACTCTGATTGACGACTACGCCCACCATCCCACGGCGGTGCGGGCGACGTTGCAGACGGCCCGGCAAGTGTATGGCTCGCGGCGGATCTGGTGTGCCTTCCAACCGCATCAGGTGTCGCGCACGGTGGCGTTGATGGACGACTTCGCCGCCAGCTTCGACGCCGCCGACGAAGTGCTGATTTTACCGGCGTTTGCCGCACGGGAACGGGTGACGGATGAACCGTGCCGGGTGTCGCGCGAACTGGCCCGGAGGATCGCGGCGCGGGGCCGGGCGGCGCGCTTCGTGGAGTCCCTTGACCGGATCACCTTAACCGTAGACGATGCGGCCCGACCCGGCGATGTGTTGATCGCCATGGGGGCAGGAGACATCGACCGGATACATCATGAGTTCATTCGAAGAGTTTGCTGAGATCGTCAAGCGGGACGAACCGCTCGCCCCGTACACGTGGCTGAAGCTGGGCGGCCCGGCCCAGTATTTCATCGAGCCGCGCAACGAGGACGAGTTGCTGCGCGTCGTCCGCGTCTGCTGTGAGCAGGGAATTCCGATGCGGGTTCTCGGGGGCGGATCGAACGTGATCGTGCGCGACGAGGGCGTCTGCGGAGCGGTGTTGCGGTTGAGTCACCCCAGCTTCGAGAACGTCCGCATCGAGGGAAATCGCGTGATCGCCGGCGGAGGAGCCCTGTTGTCGAATGTCATATCCGAGTCGGTTCGCGCGGGGTTGGCCGGGTTTGAGAATCTGGCCGGTATTCCCGGCACCATCGGCGGCGCGCTGCATGGCAACGTTGGCGGACGTCACGGCGAGATTTCACAGTACGTCCGCCGCGTCACGGTACTCACCGCCGGCGGCGACAAGCTGGTGCGGTCCGAAGATGAGCTGCTGTTCGACTACCGCCAAAGCAACCTGGACGAACTGGTGATTCTGGAGGCCGAGTTCGAGTTGCAGCCCGACTCGCCCGATGCGATCGCGGATCGACTGCGGAAGATCTGGATCACCAAGAAGGCGTCGCAGCCGCTCAGTTCGCAAACCGCGGGCTGCGTCTTCAAGAACCCGCGCGGCCAGCGCGCCGGTCAGTTGATCGAGCAGTCGGGATTGAAGGGGACGCGGATCGGCGGCGCCGAGATCAACGATCGCCACGCCAACTTCATCGTGACCCACGAAGGGGCGTCGACCAGCGACGTCCTGCGGCTGATGGATCTGGTCCGATCCAAGGTCTCCGACCAGTTCGGAGTCCATCTGGAGCCGGAAGTCAAAATCTGGTAGGTTCGCGCCGAAGCCACCGCGCACGGATGCTAAGGCGAGCGGCAAGAGTTAGCTTCCCCGCCACTGGGCTTGTCCCGGTGGCTCGACGGCTTCTGCGCTACTCTTGGCCCCAACAATTCAAGTAGTGCAAAAGCCGTCGAGCCACCGAGGTAAACTCGGTGGCGGGTAAATCAAGAGTTGCCGCTCGCCTTATTGCGAATCGCCACCGGTTCGGCGTTGATCAATCGAGTTCGTCTCAACTCATGGAGGAGCGGGGATGTCATTGTCTGTGATGCAGTGTGCCAGCCTGTTGTTGGCCGCGGTCTTGGGTGCCGAGGAACCGGCGAGCCCGCCGCTGAAGACGGCCCCCGATCCGATTCCCGTGAAGAAGGCCCGGCATTACGTCGTCCGTGTGAAGCTCGTCGAAATCGACGAGCAGGGCCGCGAGACCGTGCTGGGCGAACCGAAGTTGCAGACGACCGGCGGCACGGCTGGCATCGCTCTCGATCACCCCGACGGACGCCGGTTCGAATTCTCGGTCAAGCTGACCGACCGGCTGGCACCCCCCGGTTCGGGGGACGAGTTGATCCCGGTCCGGACGACGGCATCCACCCAGGTCGAAAACGTGCTGAAGAAGTTGGATCTGAAGTTCGACTTCAACATCGAACAGCAGCCGCGCCGCGAAGTGCTGCGTGAGATTTCCAAACGCTCCGGGATCAGCATTGCGATCGATCCGGAAAGCATCCGCGGGCTGGTGGCCGAGATGGAGGCCCCGGTTGACCTGAAGGTCAAGAACGAGCCGATCTCCGCGGTGTTGGATCAGTTGATTGAACCGCTGAATCTCGGCTACGTAGTGAAGCACGATGTCGTTCTGATTGCC
>JANMLE010001624.1:0-3403 GCA_031372385.1 Planctomycetota bacterium
ACCTTGGTTCCCTCCCACGAATCGATCTGTCCGCCCGCTTGTTCCATGGCCTCCAGCTTCATGTAGGCGGGGAACTGAATGCGGATCTGATCGACGGTGGCGGAGGGTGGCTGCTTGACGGTGATGCGATACTCACGCGACACCGCGTCACCCGCCCGCACGACGTACGTCAAATCCTGCAACACACTCGGCAGCGATCCCTTGAAGCGTGTCGGGCCTTCGCCGTCCGTCCGCAGTTCGACCGGTTCATCGCGGAACTTGCCGTCGGCCGTGGTGAAGTGCAGCCAGACCTTTTCAGGGACGTCACCCGCGATGTCGGCGGAGACCAACACGGTCTGTCGGGCCAGCACAGTCTGATCGCCCGGCTGGACATTCATGATCTCGGTCCGCGTGGAGACACCGAGTTCCGCCGCGGGGAGCAGACTGCGCCAGATCGAGTTGGAAATCTTCTTCGGTGAGAACAGGGCATAAAGGCAGAACATCACCACGACCGCCAGCAGGATGTACGCCATGCGCATCAGCGGACGGTGGTCGATGGCCTGGGCGACGTCGATCTTCTGCAAAGCAACGGCGGCGTTCTTTTCCAGCGCCCGCAGAATGGAGGGATCGACGGCTCGTCCGGACGATCGCAGATCCACCAAGTTTAGAAGATTGCTCTTCAGGTCCGGGTCCGACTTTTCAATTTCCTGCGCCGCGAACAGGCGATTGACGGATCGCAGATACGGGACGCCGACCTTCCATCCCAACCAGGCCGCGGTTAGGACGAGCAGTGTCGACAACAGTGTCCAGCGCAGACCGATACCGAACCCACCCGGCACGATCCATTGGTCGAAGACGACGAAGAGCAGCAGATAACCGAGGAACATCGCGGCGACGCCGGCGAGCGCGACCAGGATGTCGGTCGACTTGATCGTCGCGCGGGTCTTCTGAAGTTTCAGATCGACGTACTCGTCAAAGTCGAGATAACGCGAAGAATTCGAAGAACCGGCAGCCGTGCTCGACATAATCGTTGGTCCTGTAAGTCTCGCTCACGCGGGGCGGACGCAAGTCCGTGTCCCACAAGCAATGCGGCGGGCATGGCTGTCCGCTCGCTGAAGTACGATACCCATAAATCGACGCCCCGTCAGCCGGAAATGTTCCCGTTTCGTTGTTCTAACGGACTGGTCCGGCGAAATGAGAAGGATTTGCCCGCGAATCCGCGCGAATGGGCGCGAATGAAGAATGGAATCGATGAGAGTCGTTTGCGGTCTGGGAAACAAGCCGTCAGTGATCAGCAGTCAGCCGTTAGGAGGAAGGAGGAAGGAGGAACGAACGGTCCAAGGCGATCTTCTTCTGGCTCCTGACCGCTGACGGCTGATCGCTGACCGCTGCCCCCTGTTTCCTCACACCAGTCCGCGTTTCTTTCGCACGAACCATTCCACGCTCATCAGGCCGACGAAGAGCAGCAGCAGGCCCCAGTTGTCCCAGAGCGTGATTGATTGGATGCGGGTGAGGTTGGTCTTCGATTCCTTCAACCGTTCCAGCAGTCCATCAACTTCCTCGGGCTTCAACGACAGCCCGCCGGTGATGGACGAGAGTTGCTTGAGGAAGTCGTAGTCGGCGCTCGGGTAATCCAGTTCCAGATCACGGGCATCGACGATGAACCGGGTCGAGGCGTCGAACGTGCCGATCGGTTGGCCGTTGCGGCGCGCGGAGACTCGAATCCAATGGTCGCCCGGCAGAGTGGTCTTGTCGAAGTCGGCCGAATTCTCACCGGCGGCTTTGCGCGGTGTGACGGAAGACTTCTCTCCGTCCGGGCGGGTCACTTCCACTTGGAATTCGGCGTCGTCGATCGGCAGTCCATCGGCACCGCGGGCTCCGAAAGTCATGCTGACATTGGCACCGGGGGCATGGTTCCGCGGGGCGACTTTCACCCAGACCGGCTGGTCCGTGTCCGCTTCCTTCTTCGCCAGCCAGATGATGAGTTGCCGCCAGAAACGCTGGTGCAATTCCGCCTTGTCGCCGACCGTCCACCACAGGTACGTCGTGTCTCCGGCGAACGCGGCAACGCGCGAACGCTGGATGGTGGTGGCGAACAGCAGCGGGACGCCGTCAGGCGTGGTGGCCCACGGTTCCAACAGATCGTTCACCGGTTTCAATCGCGTCGCCCCCTTGAGCGGTGGCAGGTCGAGCCAGAGGGCCCGGTTCTTTTCGGACGGCCCCAACTGCATGACGTATTCCTTCATGCCCCGGTCGGTCGGCACCATCTTTTGCGGACCCATCAACTGAGTCGCCACGTTGATCTTGCCGGGCGGTCGAGCGTCCGCGGGATTCAATTCGACGGGCAACCAGTCGGCAATCGGGCTGGAGGCGTATCCCCCGACCGCAAAGTTCTGCACGCCGCCGGTCATCAACAAGGCCGAGCCATCTTCCAGGCGATTGGCCAATTGCTTGAGCAACTCGGAGCCGAAGACTTCGGCGCGCACGTCGCCGATGATGTAGACGTCGTATCGACCGCGCTGAAACCACGACGGGTCGATCTTTGTCTGCGCGGCAAACCGACCGCCGCGGATCTCTTGGAAGTCGAGTTGGATCTTGTCGGCACCGTTCACGGCGCGCAGCCAGCGTTGTTCAGTACGCGCCACATCGAAGTAGGCGACGTTCATCCCGCCTTTCTTGACGGTGATGATGGTTTCCCGCTGATTGTTGCCGGTCAGCAATTCGCCGTCGATCGGTTCCACTTGCAGCGAAATCTTGACCTCGCCCGAGACCATCGCTGCGAACGACAACTCAACCGGCAGAATCTCGGTGTCACGTTTGATCTCGAATTCCTGAAACGGTTTTGCTTGCTGTGTCAGCGGGGCCGGTTTGAGTTCCCCCGTTTCATCCATACGTCGGCCGATTCGGTCTTCGACCAGAATCCGCACGCGGACCTTGCGGCCGGCGGCCCCCGAGGCTCGCAGCTTGGCCTTCACCGGCACACGGCTTTTTT
Source organism: Planctomycetota bacterium (assembly GCA_031372385.1). Taxonomy (GTDB): domain Bacteria; phylum Planctomycetota; class Planctomycetia; order Planctomycetales; family Planctomycetaceae; genus Schlesneria. The sequence goes on from JANMLE010001624.1 coordinate 2,972, forward strand.
CGAAGACCACTTCGGGGACCACCAGATCCTCGATGGCCAGATCGAGCGACGCCGCCGACAGCGACGAGCCTCCATAGCCGATGCCGTAGACGGGGATCTGTTGATCGGCCAGCTTACGCGCGGCGGTCAGGGGATCGATGTCGTTGGGCGGGATCGCGCGGTGAGCGCCGTCACTGAACAACAACACTGCGAGCGTCCGCCGATCACGGGCCTCGCGCAACAGATCTTCCAGCACCCTTCCGAACGCGGTTTGGTCTCCGGTTCCCTCCTTCAGCGCCGGGTCGAACGGCACCAGCTTCTCGGCGAAGTCGAACAGTCGGACTTCGACCGTCTTGTTCCAGTCCTTCCATTTCGCCTGGTGCTTCTCGATGTCCGTCCGGATGGCATTGAACCGGGACACCTTGCCCGGCATGTCCGCGGTGTTCGTGCTCC
>JANMLE010000673.1:0-4337 GCA_031372385.1 Planctomycetota bacterium
TCTCGCCACGGGCAGCAACGATCCCGCCGGATATGTCCAACTGTGGGACTGTCAAACCGGCCAGCGGATCAAGACCTTCACGGGACATGACGATGCCGTGCTGAGTGTCGCATTCTCCAATGCTGGTTCGCGGTTGCTGACGGGCTCCTACGACAAGACCGCGCGGCTGTGGAATGTGGAGTCCGGTGCCGAGATCCGCGCCTTCAAGGGTCACACGTGGTGGGTCTGGTCGGCCGCGTTCTCGCGCGACGACAAACAGATCGTCACCGCGGGTCAGGACGCGACCGCCGTTGTCTGGGAAACCGAGTCGGGCAAGCGGTTGTATCCCGCATTCCGCGGCCATCGGGGCCCCATCTATTCCGCGACATTCTCACCGGACGGCCGCGAAGTGGTCACAGGCGGCTACGACCACCGCATCCTGATTTGGAATCCGCGCGACATCGAACCGGAGAGCTTTAAGAACCTGACGCGCGATGGAGGCACCGTTGTTCCGGAACCGAAGTATCACGCATTGGAGGGTCACGCGGATGCCGTCCGATCAGTCGCCTTCGCCGCCGGAACCGGGGCCTCGCTGCTGGTCAGCGCCGGTCAGGACAACACCGTGCGCGTGTGGGACTTCACCAATCGGCAGCCGGTGAAGGCCTTTCGCGGTCACGGCGGCAGCGTGCAGGCCGCGACGATCCTGGCCGATGGCAAGGCGGTCCTGTCGGCATCGCATGACGGTGTCGTGCGCCAATGGAGCATCGACAACTACGAGGAACTCCGCACGCTGCAGGGACGCGTGCTGGCCGGACACCAGGATGCGATTCTGGCCGCCGCCTATTCAAAGGATCAGAAGCTGGTCGTCACTGCCAGCCGCGATCGGACCGCGCGCACCTGGGATGCCGGAACGGGCCAGCCGGGGATGACGTTTGAAGAGGGACACGCCTATCTCGCTTCGACGGCGCTGTTCTTCCCCGACGGACGTCGGCTATTGACGGCGGCGGTCGACAACACCGCGCGACTGTGGGACGTCGGCACGGGTGGCCAGTTGCTGCGACTGGACCGCACGGGCCGCAGCGCGGCGGCCGCGCTCTCCCCGGATGCGCACTGGGTGGCGACGGGCAGCGACGACAAGACCGCGAAGCTGTGGGACGCCAAGGCCGGCGTGCTGCTGAAGACCTTCACCGGCCATCTGGCCGAAGTCACCACGCTGGCGTTTTCTCCCGACAACCAGTGGCTGGCCACGGGGGACGCCAAGGGACATGCCAAGTTGTGGAACATCGCCACGGGACAGCTCGCCGCGAAACTCGAAGGACACACCCGCAAGATTTCGGCCATCGTGTTCCTGCCCGATGGCTCGCGCCTGCTGACCGCCAGCCTGGACAAGACCGTCAGCCAGTGGGATGCGAAGACCGGCCAGGAATTGCCCAAGCTTTCACTGCGTCATCCCGATGCGGTCCTGACGATGAAACTGATTCCCGGCCCGCAGGCGCGCGTCGTCACAAGTTGCTCGGTGCTGAAGCGGACTGCGGGTGATGGAGCCGCGGGTGACACTGTCGCGGGAGATGCTGCGACGGAAGTCGCGGAGAGTCATCTGTTGGTGTGGAACGTGGACACCGCCCAACAGGAACTCGCGCTGCCCCCCTTTGCCGGCGACATCTTTTCGCTGGACGTTTCGTCGGATGGCACCAGCCTGATCGGAGCCAACTCGAACGACCGCACCGTTCGGAAATGGGACTTGGCTTCGGGGGCTGAAATCCAGGCGCCGCAGCGCGATGGCAAGCTCGGCCCGATCATCGATCTGAAGCAGTCGGGCGGCCTGTTGTGGTCGGCCGTGTTTCTGCCGGGCAGCGACAATGTGTTGACCGTCGGTGGAAGCGACGCCCGGCTGTGGAACACGCGCCAGTTGCCTGTCACCGAACGGATGAGCTTCAGTTCGCACCGCGCGGTGGCATCGGCGCGCTTCTCGCCCGATGGCAGCCTGGTCGTCACCGGGAGCTGGGACAACTCCGCCAAGATCTGGGATGCGCACAGCGGTCGGGTCGTTCGCAAGCTGACCGGCGGACACGACAGCATGGTCAACACCGCGGTCTTTTCACCGGACGGCCTGTCCGTACTGACCGCCAGCGATGACGGGACCGCGAAGCTCTGGTCCGTCGCGACGGGTGAGGTGACTCATACCCTGCAGGGCCACACGGACCGGGTCCGATCGGCGGCGTTTTCACCGGATGGCCGGTTCATCGTCACGACCTCCAGCGACAAGACGGCCCGCCTGTGGGACGGCAGGACCTGCGAGTACCTGCGCGAATTCAAGGGGCACGAATGGGCCGTGGTCTGTGCCGACTTCACGAAGGACGGGCATCGGCTGGTCACGGGGAGCGATGACAAGCAGGCTTGGATCTGGGACGTCGCCACAGCCAGGCTGCTGCACAAGTTGACGGGCCACACGGCCAGCGTGACCTCGGTCTCGTTCTCCCCCGATGCCGCCCGCGTGCTGACCGGCAGCCAGGACCAGTCGGCCAAGTTGTGGGACACGGAAAAGGGGAAGGAAATCCTGACCCTCAGCCGCCACACCGAAGACGTGACGAGCGTCGTCTTCTCTCCCGACGGCCGCCAGGTGCTGACCGGCAGCCGCGACGGAACGGCCGTGATTTGGCTCGCCAAGGGCTGGTCCGGCAAGGCCGACCTGTCTGCAAAGGACGATCGGAAGTGATGGCAGTGCTGTGTGTCCCGCTCACCGTGAGGGCGGGCAACCCGGCTACTCGGGGAGTCCGATGCCATTTGACCCTGACGACGGGGCATCTCATAATCGCCGCCGTCTGGTTGGCCCGTCGGCAGGAGTTCTCGAATGACCACCGTCTCCATTCTTCCCATTCGCAACGGTGATGCCGCGACGACGTATCGGGCCGTGGCGGGTCAGCGGCAGTCCAGTGGACGGACGGTGGGGGCGGCACTCGACGCGCTGACCGCGCAACTCGGTGAGGAAGCTTCGGGAACTTTGATCGTGGTGCAGCATCGTCGTCCCGACGAGTTCTTTTCCGCGGCCCAGCAGCAGCGGTTGGCAGAGTTGATGACGCGCTGGCGCGCGGCCCGCGATGCAGGTAATCCGCTGTCCGCCGAGGACCAGTTCGAACTCGAACGACTGGTCGCCGCCGAAGTCGATGCGGCCACGGCGCGGGCCAGCCGCATGGCGGACGAGTCGGCCCAATGAATCCGTTGTACACCACCGTGGCCGCCCGCGCCGGACATCGGTGCGAATACTGCCAGGCCCCGGAGGCCGTCTTCAACTTTCCGTTTGAAGTCGAACACATCGTCCCGCCGGTTCGGGGCGGCGCCGATGCGATGGACAATCTGGCGCTCGCGTGTCGATCGTGCAATCTCTTCAAGTCCGATTGTGTGGAGGTTCGCGTGGATCACGCGACCGACACGTGCCGCCTGTTCGATCCCCGTCGCGACGTCTGGTTGGAACACTTCACTGTGGATTTGGAAACCGGCGGGATTCGGGGAATGACAACCATCGGCCGCGCCACCATTCAGCAACTGCGAATGAACTCGGCGAATCAAACCACCGCACGCAGACAGTGGACGCGGTTGGGGCTCTTTCCTCGGGACGAGTGATGCAAAGCCCCGACAGGGATTCAACGGCCATGCCCGAACGAATCGCAACCTACGCCGCAGCCATCGAGTTCCTGTACGGCCGCATCAACTATGAGCGGACCGATGCTCAAGCCTATTCGACCAGCGACTTCAAGCTCGATCGGATGCGGTTGCTGTTGTCGCTGATCGGCAGCCCGCACGAACGCATCCCGGCGGTTCATGTGGCGGGGACGAAGGGGAAGGGTTCGACCTGTTCGATGATCGCGTCGGTGCTGGCTGCGGCGGGCCATCGCGCCGGGTTGTTCATCTCGCCGCACATCTCGGTGTTTGAAGAGCGGATGACGGTCAACGGAGTGCAACCGACTCAGGGTGAATTGGTGGCTCTCGTCAACCGCCTGCTGCCCACCATCGCCCACATGGATGGACTGCCGGGACAAATGCAGCCGACATACTTCGAACTCGCCACCGCCATGGCGTGGCTGTACTTCGAGGACCAGCGGGCCGACTTCGCCGTGCTGGAGGTCGGCATGGGAGGCCGCCTCGATTCGACGAATGTCTGCCGGCCGAAGGTCTGCGTCATCACCAACGTCAGCCGCGACCACACGCACATCCTGGGGAGCACCGTCCGGCAGATCGCCTGGGAGAAGGCGGGGATCATCAAGCCGAATGTTCCGCTCGTTTGCGGGGTGACTCAACCCGATGCGCTGGAGTTGGTCGAACAACTCTGCCGCGAGCGCGGAGCACCTCTAACGCTGTTC
>JANMLE010000677.1:0-2595 GCA_031372385.1 Planctomycetota bacterium
GGAGAATGGAATTCACGGGCCGCCCCGCCGAGCGTTGCATCCTGAATCTTTTTGATTGGTGTATCCCATGTCGGCCCTCTACTTGACTGAAGACGATGTGGCTTGGTTGATCGACATCGACACGGCCATCGAGTGTGTCGAGGAAGCGATCCGCCAATGGGGATCGGAACGGGCGGACAACCAGCCCCGGCGACGCGTGCGGGCCGGGGATCAGGCGATGCTGCACGTTCTGACGGCGGGTGCCGAATATCTCGGCTACGTCGGATACAAGGCGTACGTGACGACGCGCGCCGGCGCACGGTTTCAGTTCGGACTGTACGACGCCCGGACCGGACAGCCCGCGGCGTTGATCGAGGCCAATCTGCTGGGTCAGATGCGAACGGGCGCGGCGTCCGGAGTGGCGACGAAGTACATGGCGCGGCCCGATGCCAAGATCGTCGGTTGCTTCGGAACGGGATTCCAAGCCCGGGCGCAACTCAAGGCTGTCTGCAGCGTCCGCCGCATCGAGCGTGTCGAAGTCTACGGTCGTCACGACGACCGTCGGAAACTGTTTGCCGACGAAATGTCGGAACTGTGCAACGTCCCCGTCGTGCCCGTTCATTCTCCCGAAGACGTGGCCGCGGAGAAGGACATTGTGATCTGCGCGACATCCAGTCACGTCCCGCTGTTCGACGGCCACGCATTGGCCGAAGGGACGCACATCAATGCCATCGGCAGCAACTATCTGACCAAGTCCGAAATCGATGTGACCACCATTCGCCGCGCCGACCACATCGTGTGCGACAGCCGCGAAGCGTGCAAACTGGAGGCAGGCGACTTCGTCCCCGCCCTCGAAGACGGCAGCCTCGACTGGTCGCGCGTCCACGAACTGTCCGACGTGGTTCACGGCCGCGAGACGGGTCGGGCGAACGCGGAAGACATCACGCTGTTCAAGTCCGTCGGGCTGGCGCTGGAAGATCTGGCCGTGGCCGTGCGCATTCTTGACAAGGCCCGCATCGAGGGGATTGGACAGACGCTGCCGTTCTGAACTCGGCCTTTGGACGTAGCTTCCACGGCGATGGATTGGTCTTGAAGTTTCAGTGCAAAGTGTAAGGCATTCACATTGGTTGCCATGCCCGGTATGGCGGCAGCCGAGTGACCCAGCGGGTTGTCGGCTCGTGTTTGGCCGAGTCAATGTCTCGCTTTCACTTTTCACTTTCCACTTTGCACTGATCACTTCTCACTTTGCACTCAACTCGATCACGTGAACCGCCACAGCAGATTTACTCCGGCGTTTCGGTGTAGGCGTGTTGTGCCCCGGCCAGGACGACGATTCCATCGCACGTGTTCAGCAGCCGCGAGACTTCTGCTGCCGATTCCAGCGGTGTGAAGAACGTGTCTTCGACGGCTTGCGACGGCAGCTTGCTGAGCAGATAGACCGACGCCCAATCGGCGGCGGCGGCGATCTGTGAGGCGGCCACGAGATCCGGCGGCGACTCGCGGCGCAGCGGCTGCAACGCCGCCTTGGCGGAACGGCAGGAGCGCAACATTTGAATGCCCGGTCCGGGATCGGCCGCCAAGTCCGACAGCACGATGATGCGTCCCTCGCGCACGATCAATCGGCTCGCCGCCTCCAGCGCATCCCCCAATTGTTCCCAGCCCGACACGTCATCGGCACTCGACGGGATTGACACCAGCGCCGTTTCACCGCGCTGGTCGAATTTCACCCGCCAGTTCGCATCGAGCACCGTGCGTCCCCGTTGCGTCAGCGAATCCGGATTGCCGGCCAGCACACCGGCGGCACCGCCGTGTCCATTGGACGGCATCACGTGCATGGCGAACTGCACGCCCAGCAGCCAGCCAATCTCCTGAATGCGCTGGCCCAGCGGACGCTCGTCGTCGGGACCAAGCTCGCTGTGTCCCATCCCGCGCGACTTGGCAAACGCTTCGGTGTTGGACAGGCCGGGATAGAAGGAACTCATCGCGCTGCGGCGGCCCTGGACCGGATCGAACGCCAGCCGCCCGATCGGCAGGACGAAGTCCGCATTCAGGACTTCACGCGCCAGATAGATCCGCTCGCCGTCGGAAGTCGACGCGAGATAGCCGATCCCCTGATCGTCCGTGGGATCGTGCATCTTCCAGCCCACGGTGTCACGAACCGAATCGGGCAGCAGCCGGCGCGGATCGCTCGACCTGGCCCCGGTCAGGGCCATCGGTTGGATCACCAGCACGTCTTCGGGAGCGACGCCGGCGGCCGCGCAGACACTCCACAATCCCGCGATGACTTCCGCTGCTGATGAGACGTGGCGGTCGAGGATCATGACCGCCTTGTCTCCCGGCACCAGCGCCTGTTGCAGGGCGGGGAAGTCGAGCGGATGACTCAGGCTGTGCGCGACGGCGGAGCCCACATCCAGCAGCGCCGGCGGTCCTCCAAACTGCCACAGCAGGTGAGCGTCCGCGATATCGCCGTGCCAGCACCCGGTCGTTCCATACTCCAGCGAGATCGACGCCATCACCGTTGTCCCTTGGTCACTCTGTTCAATTATGTGCGACGGACCGTCACAGGTATTCTCCACGCGGCATGATGTGCGACGTTTAGCCGCTACGCCAACGGCG
>JANMLE010001679.1:0-1013 GCA_031372385.1 Planctomycetota bacterium
TGCGTTGACCGCTGCAATCAACGGCCCTCCCAGCATTGAAGCGAAATCAATACTGGCGAGTTCTTGTCCTGGTGTTGGCATTGGATATCTCCGTATCGCGGGTTCTGAGATTGGTCAGTGCGTTTCATCTCGTGGCAAAACCCTCACTGGCCATGAAAGGTTCCACGTCCTCAATCGAATCCAACATCAATCCGCCGTGGCGCGCGCCTTCAGCGTCCGGGCCTCAATGACGGTACACAGGACACCGCCGATCACGGCACCGAAATCGATGCTCGACAACTCTTGGCCTGGATTGGTCGCCATGATTGATCTCCTTGGGATTGTGAAATCAACAGCAGGATGGCTTGTACCGCGTCTGACTGCCGATAGCTACGCGGCGCGGTCGCGCGGCTGTTTTTGAAGTCGCAAGAATCCGAGAGCCGCGAGGGGCCGTCCCTAAGAACAAAAGGCTTGTTGCAGGACGAGGCCGAATTGGCGGTGCAACGACTCGGTCTGAAGCCGCTGCAAATCGCGGCCGTCGATGACGACTCGACCGTTATTCGGCAAATAGAACTTGGCGATTAAGTTTTTGATCGGTGTCCCGCCACTCGTACACGCTCGGCGAACGCGGCTAAGAGCGACGTCTTCCCGATGCGCCAGTCGCCGACCACCGACAAGCTATGGCCGGTCTCCAGCGCTTGCTGTATGCGCCGCAGTTCGTCGGTACGGCCCACGAAGCTGCTCCCCAGAGCTGGCGTGTAAGGGTCGAACGGGTTCCATTCATCCCGAGGGACAAGTGGCAGCGGCGCGGCTCCGGGTTGCAGAGCGGCGAGGATCTGCTGCCACGCGCTGTCCGATTCGGCCCGCCAGTCGATGTATTTCAGACGCCGCAACGTGGCGGGGATCTGGCAATCGTCCAACCTCAGCGGCAAGAAGCGGCGGTCGTGATTGGCGGGATCGCGGAACGTGGCCGTGTTCCGTTCCAGCCGCACCCACTCGGACTCGAACGCGGCTTTGGTCATGCACAACACCAG
>JANMLE010001730.1:0-1206 GCA_031372385.1 Planctomycetota bacterium
GGCGTTCTTCGTCGCGTTGGGCCTGCTAATCTGCGGCAACGGTTTCTTCAAGCCGAACATTTCGACGATGGTCGGCGCGATGTATCCGCCGGGAAGCACCCGGCGCGACGGCGGCTTCACCATCTTCTACATGGGGATCAACCTCGGGGCCGCGATGTCTCCGTTGATCTGCGGATACGTGGGCGAGACGTTTGGATGGCACTATGGATTCGGGTTGGCCACGCTCGGCATGCTCACGGGCTTGCTGACGTTCGTCGTGGATCGCCAGCTCTCCCGGGTGCTGATCGGACTGACCGCGCTGGTGACAGCCGGCAGCATGGTCTGGTTTCATTTTCGCGATCCGATCCAACTGGTCGTCAACGGGCCGGTGGGAATCGCGCTGGTGGTGGCGGCGTTCATCGCCATCGCGGCGCTGGCGGGGGGCGGTCTTCCTGATGACGTCGGACGGGCGAAAGATCCCGGGCGCCTGGCAACGCCGGCGGTCCCGAAACTTCAGCTTCAACTGGTGCCGTTCTATCTGGCCGTCATCGCCGCCATCCTGCTGCTGCAGCATGTGGTGATGCCGCATTCGGAGGGCGCGGTCATCCTGATGTTGGTGGGCCTGTTCGTCGTGCTGCTGCCGTGGATGAGGGCCGATGTGGCCGTTTATCTCGGGACGGCGGTCGCGGTCCCGGTCGCGGCGATCCTGCTGCAGAACACCGCGGTGGCGGGTTTGCTGCTGGGTGTCTTCGGTGGCGGTGCGCTGCTGATGCTGGCCGCCGACGCCTATCGCGCCGAACGGGTCGAGCGCGAACGGATGTACGTCGTGCTGATCCTGATGTTCTTCTCGATGATCTTCTGGGCGTTCTTCGAACAGGCCGGCAGTTCGGTCAGCAACTTCACCGACCGCAACGTCGACCGGATCGTCGGCGGGCGCGTGCTGACGTCGGCGGATGTCGGCCAGAAGTTGGATCGACTGCCGATCACCTCCGCGCTGCTTGGTCGGACTGTCGCCGATCGCGACTGGAACTTGCAACTGGTCGACACCGCGCAGTCCGTCGCCCGAGTGACGGTGGTCGAGGCCGCGGACGATGCGTCGAACGCCGAGATTCAAGCCGCCGTCAACAAGGCCGCATTGAACGAGGTGGATCGCCTCATCGAAGCCTCCGGGGATGCTCCGGTGTCGGCGTTGATGCCGGTCAATGTGGTCCGCGAAACCAAGGCGAC
>JANMLE010001777.1:0-1484 GCA_031372385.1 Planctomycetota bacterium
ACCTGCTCCGATGAATCTGCTTGCTGAACTTCGCTCCCGGTTGCGATCGGCCCTCGTCTCGTTCACCGATGCCCCGGATTCGTTTGTTGACATGCTCAAGCCGACAGCCGACAGCAAGTTTGGAGACTTCCAAGCCAACTGTGCCATGCCGCTGGCCAAGCAGCACAAGCAACCGCCGCGGGATCTCGCCCTGGCCCTGGTGGCGAAGCTCGACGTGGCCGATCTGTGCGAGACCCCCGAGATCGCCGGCCCGGGATTCATCAACCTGCGCGTCCGGACGGAGCGGCTGGCCGAAGAGACGGCCAAGCTGTGTCGCGACGATCGATTGGGCGTCGCGCCCGTCGCCAAGCCGCGAACGTACGTCATCGACTTCTCGTCGCCCAACGTCGCCAAGCCGATGCACGTCGGACATCTGCGGAGCACCGTGATCGGCCATGCCCTGTACCGCGTGCTGAAGTTTTTGGGACACCGCGTGCTGTCCGACAACCATGTCGGCGACTGGGGCACGCAGTTCGGCATGATCATTTACGGCTACAAGAATTTCCGGGACGACGCGGCGTACCAGCAGGCTCCCGTGGCGGAATTGGCGCGGCTGTACCGGCTGGTCAACCAGTTGTCCGACTACCACGAACTGCTCGCCAAACTGCCCGCGCTGCAAACGCAACTGCCGCTGAGGGAGCAGGCCGTGTCCGCGGCGAAGGCGACCGCGGCCGCGAATCCGTCCGACAAGGACGCCGCGCGGCATGTCAAGCGCGCGGAGCAGGATCTGGCGGCGGCGCGGGACGAGATCGAATCAGCCCGGAACAAGATTGCAGCGGTCGAATCGAGTCCCGCGCTGAAGTCGCTCGCTGACGCGCATCCGAAGATCGCGGAACTTGCCCGGCGCGAGACGGCGCAACTGCACTCCGGTGATGTCGAGAACAAGCGCTTGTGGGACAAGTTCGTGCCCCAGTGCCTCGCCGCGTTGGAATGGGTGTATCAAAGGTTCGGCATCACGTTCGACATGACTCTGGGCGAGAGTTGGTACAACCCGATGCTCGCCGGAATCGTCGATGAGTTGAAGCGAAAGCACCTCGCCGTCGAAAGCGCCGGGGCGATGTGCGTCTTCATCGAAGGGAACGAGGCACCGTTCCTCGTCCAGAAGGCGGACGGCGCGTTCATGTATGCCACCACGGATCTGGCGACGATCCGACATCGCGTCGAGACACTGCACGCCGACGCCAGCCTGTATGTCGTCGACTCGCGGCAGAGCGAACACTTTCAACTGCTGTTCGCCGTGGCGAAGAAGATGGGCTACGACAAGACCGAGTTTCGCCACGTCAGTTTCGGCACCGTGCTGGGAGACGATCGACGACCGTTCAAGACCCGTTCCGGCGACACCGTCGGACTCGAAAGCCTGCTGGACGAAGCGGTCCAAAACGCCCGCCAGATTGTCGACGAAAACAGTTCGCATCTGAGCGAGGAGGACCGCGCGCGGGTGGCGG
>JANMLE010001835.1:0-2586 GCA_031372385.1 Planctomycetota bacterium
CCGGTGAATACGTCGCGGGCGTCCGCTATCGGGCGTGGCAGCCGCCGAGTTGTCTGCATCCAACGATTCCGGTTCACGCGCCGCTGGTGTTCGACATCGTGGATCAGTGGCAGGGGCGGTCGCTCGGAGGCTGCCAGTATCACGTCGGTCATCCCGGCGGCTTGAACCCGGCGTCGTATCCGATCAACACGCTGGAAGCCGAAAGCCGCCGCGCGGGCCGGTTCCTCAAGATGGGTCACACCGGCGGTTCTCTGTCTGTCGTTGACGAATCGCCGCCGCCGGACTATCCGTGTACGCTCGATTTGCGCCAGCCAAGTCGCTGATTCCATTTTGAACGGTGCGCTCCTCATCGTTCCGATCGCCACTGACGACGAAATGATGCCGACGAATCCGCCGCCGTTTGATGAATTGTGGAAGTTCTACCGCAGCCGCGCGTCGGTCTATGACGAGGCGGTCGAGTCGGCGGGAGTGCTGCGTCCGCACTGGACCGGGTTGCGGGACGGTTTGCAGGAATACTCGCTGGAGGAGCTCGCCTATCGCACGGCACAAGCGGAGCGGTTGCTGAACGACAACGGCGTGACGTTCGATGTCTTCCAAGAGACGGACGCGCAGCAGCGGCTCTGGCGGCTCGACCTGATTCCGATGATCCTGCCGGCCGACGAGTGGTCGCGGTTGCAGGCCGGATTGGACCAGCGGGCGCGGTTGCTCGAAGCGATCATCGACGACATTCACGGTCGGCAGCGGACGCTCAAAGAGGGGATGCTGCCACCCGGCGTTGTGTTCGCGCACCCACACTTTTTCCGGCCGTTCTGCGGACTGCACGATCGCGCGACCCGGTCGATGATCGTGTACGCGGCGGAGTTGGCGCGCGGGCCGAGCGGGCAATGGTTCGTGATGGCCGATCGCACGGACGCCCCGGTCGGAGCGGGCTATGCGCTGGAGAACCGGATCGTCACGTCGCGGACGATCCCGAGTCTCATGCACCGCCAGCCGGTGCAGCGGTTGGCGACGTTCTTTGTGCGGCTGCAAAACGCGCTGAAGGAGTTGGCGGCGAAACAGTCGGACAATCCGCGGATCGTGCTGCTCAGTCCGGGCCCGGCCAGTCCGTACTACTTTGAAGACGTCTATCTGGCGGGGTATCTCGGATACACGCTGGCTCAGGGGGCCGATCTGGCGGTGCGCGACGAGCGGGTCTTCCTCAAGACTTTGGCCGGGCTGTTGCCGGTGGATGTGATCCTGTCGCGCGGCACCGATCGCGGCATCGACCCGCTGGAGTTGGGCGGCAACTCGTCGCACGGTGTCCCTGGATTGTTGCAGGCGTTGCGGCAAGGGACGGTGAGCATCGCCAACATGCCGGGCTGCGGGCTGGTCGAGGCTCCGGTCTTCATGGCGTTTCTGCCGGCGTTGTGCCGGCAGTTGTTGGGCGAAGAGTTGCAGCTCGCGTCGATCGCGACGTGGTGGTGCGGCGACGACACGGCGCGGAGGTATGTGGCCGAGCATCTCGATCAGCTTGTCATCAAGCCGGCCTTTGAGGCGAGCGGCGGTGAAGAGATTCTGGGCGCGCGGCTCTCCGCGGCCGAGCGTGCCGAGTTGCTGGTTCGCATCGCCGAACGACCACAGGCGTATGTGGCTCAAGAGACCATCGCGCGATCGGCCGTGCCGGTGTTTGACGCGGACTGGAACCTGCGCAGCGGACATGCCGCCGTCCGCGCGTTCCTCGTGTCGGACGGGCCGGGTTACCACCTGATGCCGGGGGGCCTGGTTCGCATCGCGAGGACTGCGGACCCGATGGAGCTGTCGATCTCCGCCGGTGCCGGCAGCAAGGATCTGTGGGTGCTGTCGGATGGGCCGGTCAATCAAGTGTCATTGCTGCACGCGGTCGACAAGCCGGTTCCGTTGCGGCGCAGCGGGGCGTTGTTTCCGAGTCGCGTGGCGGACGATCTGTTCTGGCTCGGCTGGTCGCTGGCGCGGGTCGATTTTCTGGCGCGCATCATCCGGGCGGTGACCGAGCGCTTGACGACCGATCCGGAATCGAGCGAGGAACTTCCCGCGCTGGTACGGGCGCTGGCCGAGCAGGGTCAGCTTGAAGCAACCTTCGCCGTCGAGGCGTTCTCGGGCCTGCTGCCGAAGCTCGACGGGGTGTTGCCGGACGCCGTGTTCGATGTCGCGGACGTTCAGGGATTGGGCTTCGCCGTCACCGAAATGCTGCGGATCGGCTCGCTGGTCCGGGACCGGTTGTCTCCCGACACGTGGCTGACGATTCATCAAACGACGTCCGACTTCCTGGAGGACAGTTTTCCCGAGCGACCGGACTCGGCGGGACTGCTGGCCCGCGTCAACATGTTGATCGTTGACCTGGCCGCGGTGAGCGGTCTGCTTGCGGACGGCATGATTCGCGGCCCGGCGTGGCGGTTCCTGGAACTGGGTCGCCGCATTGAACTCGGGCGCAACGTCGCCTCGCTGCTGCGAACGGTCATGTCCTCCGGCGAGCTTCACAACCGCGCCGTGTTGCGTGCGCTGCTGGAAGTCTTGGACTGCCGCATGACGTACCGCTCGCGATATCTCGACAATGTCCAGCCGAACGCC
>JANMLE010001844.1:0-1194 GCA_031372385.1 Planctomycetota bacterium
CAGATGACCCCACGACAACAGATGCGGATCGCGTGGCAGCGGATCGACCGGCTTGAGAATTCCCGCCATGACAAGAGTGCCGACTTGGAAATAGATCGCGTCGGCGTCGGACGTGGAGCCGGGGTAATGGCCGAAACCGCCATCGGGATTCCGGCACGACACGGACCAAGCGGCGGCGCGACGGACCGCGGCCTGGGACTCGGGCGCATCGTGAGACTCGTGAACCAGCGTGAAGACGGCGTCGAACGTCGCGTGGCGATCCCGGGCGGGCATGTTGAGAAACCAGCCGCCGTTGGCGTTCTGATCGCGCAGCACGCGCGCGACCATCTCCTTCGAACGCGGCGTCTCCTCGCCAACGAGTCGGTAGTAGTGCGACGCATGAAACGTCGCCGCCACATGATCGTTGGTGTAACCAGTCTCATCCTGCACCATCAGCGCACGGATGCCCAAGTCGGCCCGTTCGGGGATTGGCCGGCCGGCACACAGATAGGCGAGCGGGAAGAAGCTCGTGGAATACGCCGGCAACTGTTTGTAGTCCTCTTTCAAGATCGCCTCGAAGACCGGCAACGGATCGTGGCGCGGCTTGAGGCCGAGCGCGTGCAGCGCGACCAGCCCCTGCGTCGTGTTGTACGTGCGCCCCTCGGGAGACTCGGGATTCACCGTGCCGGCGACGTTGAAGAAGTCGCCGTTGGGCTTCTGCCGCGAATGCAGGAATTCGGCCGTCTTCTCTTCGTGGGGCAGCGTCCAGCCGAACGTCTTGTGCAGGGTGACGGCATACGTCACCGCGGCGAGATCACTGTAGCCGGCGTCCGACATGCCGCGATAGGTCGGATCAACACCGGGCTGAAACGAACCGTCGGGCCGCGCGGTCTTCTTGTAGAACTCTTGCAACCCGCTCAGGATCTCGGCGGCCGAGGGCAACGTTGATTTCGGCGCAGCGGGCCCGGTTTTCGCCGGCTGACCGGCGTCGGCCACGTTGGCAGATGCAATGACGATGAGGAAGACGATGAGGAAAAGGCATGGTCGCATCATGTTGAAATCTCCTGGCGAGGTCGGCAATGTCCCAACAGAGCCCAATGTGTCCCCGATGATGCCTGTGCGGGTCCGCAACGTAAACTCACAAAGTCTTCGCCGCGAGTGTCCGCGGTTGTGGACGTTCCGCGAATCGTCTCGGTATACTCCCGACCGTCCGTG
>JANMLE010001905.1:0-10129 GCA_031372385.1 Planctomycetota bacterium
CATGGCGAACTTCAAGCACACGGAAGGCAAGGGGATGTTACTTCTGGGTGACATCAAGATGAAAATCGGAAATCCGAATCAGAAGGTGGACTTCCAACAGAACCGGCAAATGAACGGCAAGCAGACGCCCAACATGCGCACGGTCAAAACCGAGACTCGCGAGTTTCAGGTCCGCGGCAAGAAGGTTCCCTTCCGGTTCTCCGAGGCGGTCGATAAAGATTCGAACAAGGACTTCCGCGTCGTCGAAGGAAACCTGGATTCGCCCGGCGGTGGGATCTTCATCGAACTGGCGATCGAGGCTGACGCCTACGACGAGGACGCCGTGATCGAAATGATCGAATCGATTCGCTGAGTGATGATCGACGCGATCCCCTGACCAGTGGCCTGGGGCCACAACACTTGGGCGGGTGCCAGACAAAATGTCCCCACCTACAATCACGATGCGCAAGCGAGTGTGCCCGACAACTCACTCGCTTGCGCTGTGTGCTTGTAGGCTTATTCCTGCCGCTCCCCTTACGAGGCAAAGGTCGTTTTTGCATGTCTGAGTCGACTGATCAACAGATCCCCGGAATTCCGGTCCGGCGGCGAACGCGGCAATCGAAACTGACGATGATCTTTGCCATCCTCTCGGGGACGGTGCTCGTCTTTTGCTGTGTCCCGATGGTGGCGCTGCAGGTCGCTTTTGGTCCTGTCGAGATCAAAGAACCGACGTCGGTCGAGGCGGTGGCCCGGCAAATCGCCCCACTGGTGGTTCCCGCAAAATTCCAAGGGACCATCGCCCGGACGGCCGACAACTCCCTGCTGGAAGTCCGGGTCGTGCGCTTCGATCAGACCGAAGGACGGGGACGGCTGGTCATCGGTCGGTTGCACATGAAGGCCATGCCTCCAGGGAACGAGCATGATGTCAAGTTGCTGCAACAAGTCGTGGATCAACTCTTCCCCGGACTGCGGTTGATCGATGCGAAACCCCGCCAGCAGGTACTGAAGATTCAGGGCGAGAAAGTGACCTTCGAGATTCTCGAAGGCGAAGACCGCGCGTCGACCACGCGTCTGAAACAGGTGTCGGGGTCCGGCAACGGTTCGGCCGGTGCGTTCCAGTTTCTTTTGCAGGCAGAATCGGACTACATCACGGAGGAGGCGATCGAGGCTCTGTTGCAGTCTCTGACCGAGATGCCGGAGGTCGCGAACAAGACCGGGGAGTGACAGAATCCCCGCAACCCGGAAAAGCACTGGTTGACGTGTGCTGAAATCGCCGAGACAATCAGGGCGACTCTGTGCAAACCGCTTTCTTCACCACCCGTCCGGCCAATTTCGCCGAAGGTCACTGCCATGCGACGACACCATCTTACCTGCACGCTCTTGGTGGCCCTCGGGCTTCTCCCGACGTGTGCGTTCGCCCAACAGAACAACAACAGAGCGGGATCGACGGGATCGAGCTTTGGTGGAACCGGCGGCTCCAGTGGACTCGGCGGTTCGTCGTCGGGCTTCGGAACCAGCGGCTTTGGCTCCAGCAGTGGTTTTGGCAGCAGTGGCTTCGGCACCGCGGGAGGAATGGGGGCCGGAGGCATGGGGGCGGGCGGAATGGGCAGCACTGGCATGGGTGGAATGGGCGGACAGACTGGTCTCGGTCAGAACCAGCAGGGGGGCAACTTCATCGGCGGCAATGCCAACCAGCAACAGTTCCTCGGCACCAACGGCCGGGGCCAGAACCAAGCCCAGGGCATGAACGGGATGATGAATCAACTCGGCAATGCCAACCGCGGCAACCGCGGCAACATGAACACCATGAACAGCATGCTCGGAAACGGCAACTCTAACGGCGGCAACAACAGCGTCTCTGCGATTCGACCCCGTCAGAAGGTCGCGTTTGAATATCCGGTGCCGAAGACGGATGCCCTGCGAACGACGCTGCAAACCCAGTTGAGCCGAATCTCGTTGAAGAAGCCGAGCTTGTCGAACGTGCTCGTCTCCACGAACCCCGGTGGCGAAGTCGTCCTGCGCGGCGCCGTGAAATCCGAATCGGACGCAAGACTCGCCGCCAGCCTGGTGCGCATCGAACCCGGTGTGCAATCGGTTCGCAACGAACTGACGTTCCCACCTGCCGCCGACGGCAAGGCTGAGTAGGTTGCGTTCGAACGTCCTCGCCGCCGTCCAGCCATGACTGGGCCGGCCGTGTTCCACGCAGTCCGAAAAACGGCTGCCGCTTCACGGTTCGGTTGACTCTCCCCAAACCGCACGCCGGAACCGTCTCAGCACGATGTACTCTGCATTCGCGACGTCCAATGGGTGCGGAGTTGGGGTGTTGATTTCGCGAGTTTCCCGGTTGATGCCAGCGCGACTTCTTGGACGTGACGGGTGATTGTGGTCAAGCGAATCGAAGGAGCGACGGGCTGGGCAGGTCGCTTCAGGTGGGAGATGCATGTCAGTACAGTGGCGCTCCTCATTGAGAAGCTGTCCGAAGAGCCGCCGTGGCTAGGGGATCGGGAGTCTTTTTCATGCCGCACAATCTCGATTTGAGCGTTGTTGAGCGACGTCGTGCGGCATGAAAAAGACTCCCGACCCCTTCTCGGATAGCCTCTGAGGTACCGGCTCGGTCCTACTGCCACAACCTGAGAGTTCACCACCGTGACCGAACCTACGATCCGCCCCGGAAGCATTGTTCGAGGACCGACGTTGCCCGAGGCCGTTGAGGTTCTCGCTTTGGTTCCGTTGGGGGACTCGCTCAAGGTCATCGGTCGGGGACTGAAGAGCGGGCTGACCTACGATCCCGTCTTGAGTCCTCAGCAGCTCGCACAGCTTGAGGTCTCGGCAGATCAAGAAGCGTTCGACGGTGATGCACGGTTGTTCCGGGTTGGCGTCGAGGCTCATCGGTTGGGTTTGGCCTACGAGTACGACCCGTTCTTCTCGTTGTCGATTGCCCGAGTCGACCCTCTGCCGCATCAGTTGGAGGCCGTCTACGGCTACTTTCTGAAGCTGCCTCGCATTCGCTTCTTGTTGGCGGACGACCCCGGTGCCGGCAAGACAATTATGGCCGGGTTGCTGCTGAAGGAATTGAAGGCGCGAGGACTGGTGAAGCGCGTGCTGATCGTCACGCCCGCCAGCCTGACTTTTCAGTGGCAGCGGGAAATGGCGGACAAGTTTCGTGAGAAGTTCGATGTCATTCGCGGCGACGTGCTCCGGGCGAACTACGGCCAGAACCCCTGGCAGGAGCGGGATCAAGTCGTCACGTCGGTCTCATGGGTTTCGATGGTCGAGGATGCTCGCGAAAGTTTGCTGAGGTCGCGGTGGGATCTCGTGATTGTCGATGAGGCTCACAAGATGAGTGCTCCCGCCGACGATCGAAAGACCTACGCCTATCGGCTGGGCGAAGCCCTCTCGAAGATGACGGACCATTTCCTGCTGATGACGGCCACGCCTCACAAGGGTGATCCCGATCACTTCCGCAGATTTCTGGCGCTGCTCGACCCCGATGTCTACGGCAGCATCGAGAGCCTTCAACGTGCCGTGCGCGAGCACGAAGCCCCGTTCTATCTGCGGCGGACGAAGGAGGCCCTCGTCACGTTCCCGCATCCCGAGACGGGCGAAGTCCGCAAGCTGTTCACGAAGCGCGAAGTCCGCACGGCAGCGTTCGATCTGGATGGGGACGAACTCGTTTTTTATGACGAGTTGACTCGCTACGTCGAAGATCAGTCGATGGCCGCTGCTGGCCAAGAGACGGCTCGCGCCCGTGCGGTTGGATTCACGATGGCCATGTTGCAACGGCGGATGGCGTCGTCCGTCTATGCGGTGCGTAAGAGTCTGGAGCGGATGCGGACTCGCCGCCAGAAGATCCTCGACGACCCCGAGGCTTACCGGCAGGAGCAGATCGAACGAAAGCTGCCCGAAGACTTCGACGACCTGACCGAGGAGGAACAGCAGCAGATCATCGACCGGCTCGCGGACGAAGTGCTGTCGGCGGACCCCGCCGCGCTGCGAGAAGAAATCGGCCGACTGACTCAACTGGTCGATCAGGCCAAGCAGATCGAAGCCCGAGACACACAAACCAAGTTGAACAAGCTGCGAGCGATCTTGGAAGAAGAAGGGATCTTCGACGACCCGAAGATGAAGCTGCTGGTCTTCACGGAACACAAGGACACGCTGGACTATCTAACCGGCGACGGTCGCGATGATCGACCGCTCGGCAAGCTGCGGGAATGGGGACTGACGCTGACGCAGATTCACGGCGGGATGAAGATCGGCGACCGTGATACTCCCGGCAGCCGGATCTATGCCGAGCGCGAGTTCCGCGAGAGTGCTCAAGTCCTCGTCGCGACAGAAGCGGCGGGGGAAGGGATCAACCTTCAATTCTGCTGGCTGATGGTCAACTTCGACATCCCGTGGAACCCGGTTCGGCTGGAGCAACGGGTCGGTCGCATTCATCGCTACGGGCAGGAGAAGGATTGTCTGGTCTTCAACTTCGTCGCCCAGAACACGCGCGAAGGCCGGGTGCTGCAAAAGCTGATCGAGCGGTTGAAGGAGATTCGCGAGGATCTCGGCAGCGACCAGGTCTTCGATGTCGTGGGCGAAGTCTTCCCGTCAAACCTGCTCGAAAAACTGTTCCGCGACATGTACGCCCGGCAGATGAACGTGCATCAGATCGAGGACCGCATCGTCCGCGATGTCAGTCCCGAGCGATTCCGGGCCATCACCGAATCGACGCTCGAAGGTCTCGCCAAGAAGGAACTCAACCTGTCGGCGATCGTGGGCAAGTCGGCCGAGGCCAAGGAGCGACGGCTAGTTCCCGAGGTGATCGAGCAGTTCTTCGCCATCGCCGCGCCGGAAGCCGGTCTCCCGTCCAAGGTCATCGACACCAAACAGCAGTCCGACTCCAAATGTCGTGTGTACCGCATTGGGAAGGTGCCTCGTCATCTCCTGCAAATCGGCGACCGACAGGAGGCTCTGTACGGACGACTCGGCCGCGAGTACGGCAAGATCGTGTTCGACAAGGAGCTACTCAAAGCCGATCCGACGCTCGAATGGGTCACACCCGGCCATCCCCTGTTCGAGACGCTGCGAACGGACATCCTGTCGCGAGTCGAAGCCCATCTGCGTCGCGGGGCGGTCTTCTTCGACCTGCACCGTTCGCAACCGGCCTTGCTCGATGTCTTCGCTGCGTCGATCAAGGACGGGCGAGGCAAGACGCTCCATCGTCGGTTGTTTGTCGTCGAGTCCGGTCCATCCGTTGCGATGCTGGTCCATGAGCCAACGATTCTGCACGACGTTATCCCCGCGCCGGTGGGCACACTCGCTCCTCAAACACCGGCTCCCGATCGACAGGCGGTCGAAAGCTTCCTGTATCAGCACTCGCTCGCGCCGTGGGGGCAGCGTGAAGCCGCAGCACGCGAGCAGGAAGTCGCCCGCATCGCAAAGCACGTCCAGATCAGCCTGGAATCGCTGATCGACCGCCAGCAATTGCAGTTCGCCGAGTTGGAAACACGCCGCATCGAAGGCCAGACGGTGGCCGGGTTGGAAGGGATCATCGCGCAGGCCGAGCAGCATCTCGACGAACTCAACAACCGCCTGGAGTCGCGCAGGCAGGAACTGGAACTCGAACGCCACTGTGCCGTGTCCGACATCACGCATCTTGGCCGAGCGTGGGTGTTGCCGCATCCCGAGAGAACCAGCCCGCAACTCGCTCCGATGGTGCGCGACGATGAGATCGAACGGATCGCGGTCCAAACGGCGATCCGGCACGAAGAGGCGCGCGGCTGGGTCGTCGAGAGCGTCGAGTCCGAGAATCGTGGTTTTGATCTCATCTCTCGCCGCCCTCATTCCGAAGACCCCAAGACGTTCATCGAAGTCCGTTTCATCGAAGTCAAGGGCCGCGCCGCTGTGGGCAGCGTGGCTCTCAGTTCCAACGAGTTCCGCACGGCCGAGCGGATCAAACACGACTACTGGCTGTACGTGGTCTTCAACTGCGCGGGGACTCCACAACTGCACACGATCCAGAACCCCGCCCGTCTCGGCTGGCAGCCGGTGATGGCGGTCGAGCATTATCAGATCTCTCCGCAAACATTGATCAACGCCGAATGAGAGTCGAATGCCCATGAGTTCCGATGCAGAACCAACGAACGAACCACCGTTGAATGACTTCCGGGTGAGCCGTTTGCTCGCGCAGTCGGAGTCCTACACTTTCGATTGCAAGCGGATCGGCGGAAAGATCGACAAGCTGCTGGAAACGGTCGTAGCGTTCGCCAACTCGGATGGAGGAACGTTGGCGTTGGGACTTGAAGATCCTGATAAGGGAAAAGGTCGGGATCGCGTTCTTGGAATTCAAGAACGACTGGAGAACTGGGACGAACTTCAGCGCAAACTGAGTTCTCGAATCACCGATCCGAATGAATTGCCTGTGACCACGGAATCGATCGGTTGCACCCTCGCCGACGGGACGCGCGGATCGGTGATTCTGCTCCGTATTGGAAAGAGCAAAAGGGTTCATTCTGTCGTAGACGGTGGAACTTTCATTCGATTGACGAAAGGCAACAAACAAATTACGGCCAACGAAATCACCGATCTGTGTCACGCGCGTGGCGTGGTCTCGGCAGAGTCTTGGTTGGAGTCGGTCGATTTCGAGTTGCTCGAAACGGATTACTGGAAGGCGTATGCCCGACAGCGGCGTCTGACTCGTTCCATCGACCAAGCGATGTTTCATGCTGGGTTGGCCAGGAAGGACGCCGACGGTGCTTTGAAACCCACGCGAGCCGCAGTGCTGTTGTTCGCGGAGGAGCCGTCCGGCTTGCTGGCCAGCAAAGCGGCGGTGCGAATCTTCCATTATCGCGGCCCGCGCGCTGACACCGATCCCAACACGAATCTGGTGAAATTGCCGTTCACCGTCGGTGGACCGTTGATCCGGCAGATTCGCGACACGCGGCAAGCGGTGATTGAGGAATTGGGCAAGGGTGTCCAACACGGACCACTCGGCTTCGAGATCGTGCAGAAGTATCCGATCCGCGTGATCGCGGAGGCCATCACCAATGCTGTCATTCACCGTGACTACCGTCTGCCGTCCGATGTTGTCGTGCGGATCTTCTCAGACCACATTGAAGTGGAGTCGCCGGGTCTGCTGGTCGGTCCCGTGACGGCGTCCAACATCCAGCGCATGGGTGCCCATAGTCGCAATGCGCTCATCATTCAGCATCTGCGCGAGTTTCCCGATCCGCCCAACCTTGATGCCGGCGAAGGCGTCCCCATGATGATTGGCACGATGCGTGAAGCGGGACTGTATCCTCCGCTTTACATCACGCGGCCACGTCTCGAACGTGAGGCGGTGATCGTCTACCTTTGGAACCAGAATCGGCCTTCTATCTGGGAACAGGTCAGCGATCACATTGACCAGCATGGGTCGATCGGCAATCCCGAAGTGCGCCAACTGATGGGAACCGATGACAAGATGACGGCCTCCAAGCAATTGAAAGCCTGGCTGGATCAAGGGCTCATCGTGATTGACGATCCTTATGCAGGCAAGAGATACCGACGGTACACCAAGCCAAACACGGAACCGAACCTCGGTTCAATTTCCAATGGCCCAAGCAATTGAACCGAGCGTTTTCCACAACTCATTTGCAGATTGCTTATTACGACGTTCGTCAATATCCAAAACCTGAACAAGAAGCCTACGTGACCTACCCCAAGCGTCTGATTGAAGTCGATCTGCCCATTGCTCGCATCTCCGCTCATGCGCGGCGGGAGAAGTCGATTCGGCATGGGCATATTTCGACGCTGCACATCTGGTGGGCGCGGCGGCCGTTGGCGGCGTGTCGGGCGGTCATCTGTGCGGCGCTGTGGCCCGATCCCGGCGATCCGCTCTGTCCGGTTGCGTTTCGGGAGGCGGCGATCCGGGTGCTGACGGCGTTTGCCAGACGGGTGAACCCCGAGCGGATCACGGATGAGAAGCGGCAGTTGCAGGAGGGAGTTTCGGAGCCATCGCGCGGAATGTGGGAGGCGATCGCCTCGGGGACGATGACACTCGACGCCCATGAGCCGGTCGATGGTCCGATCCTGCGGAACTGTTTGCTGCACTTCATCGCCGACTTCGCCAACTGGGACAACAGCACGGTCCCCGCGTATTTGGAAACGGCGAGAATGTTGACAGCGGTCGCACATGCCAGCCTGAGCGATCCCAACTTTGTTTTTCCGAAGGATGGATGGAAGGATGAAGGCGGAAGGATGAAGGATGAAAGTGAGGAAGCTGCCTCTGATTCATCCTTCATCCTTCCGCCTTCATCCTTCTTCGAGGCCTTGCCTCGCCCGCTCGTCGTCGATCCGTTCTGCGGGGGCGGGAGCATTCCGTTGGAGGCGTTGCGGGTGGGGGCGGATGCGTTTGCCAGCGATCTGAATCCGGTGCCGGTGCTGCTCAACAAGGTCGTGCTGGAATACATCCCCAAGTATGGAAAACGGCTGGCCGAGGAAGTGCGGAAGTGGGGCGCGTGGATCAAGGCCGAAGCCGAGAAAGAGCTGGCCGAGTTCTATCCCAAAGACCCGGACGGCGCGACGCCAATCGCCTACTTGTGGGCGCGGACGATTCGCTGTGAGGGACCGGCGTGCGGTGCGGACGTCCCGCTGATTCGCTCGCTGTGGCTGGCGAAGAAGGCCAATCGCTCCGTCGCGCTGCGGCTGATTCCGAACCCGCGGGAGAAGCGGGTGGACTTCGACATCCTCGTGAAACAACGCGACGGCTGGGTCTCGCAATCCGATTCCTCCTTCATCCTTCCCCCTTCATCCTTCTCTTCCGACGGCACTGTGAAACGCGGCTCCGCGACGTGCCCGTGCTGCGGCTACACGACGCCAGTGACTTCGGTACGAAAGCAATTCAAGACGCGGCGAGGCGGCGCGCACGATTCGTGCCTACTCGCCGTCGTCGCGATGCGCCCTGGCCAACAAGGTCGCATCTATCGACGACCAACGTCTGCCGATTTCAATGCGATTGAACTCGCGACGCGAGAACTGGATCGGCGTGTTCGCGAGCACAACGGTGATTTAAGCCTCGTGCCAAACGAACCGACTCCGCTTGGAGGGGGCAAAGGAGCAGGCCGCGCCTTCTCTCAACGCAACTACGGGATGGAGCGGTTTCGAGACCTATTCACGCCACGCCAACTGCTCGCCCTCACGTCGATCGTCGCGTTGATTCGCAAGGCATCAAAAGAGGCTCGACGCGAAGACGCTGAAATCGCTGAGGCTGTGGAGGCTTGCTTGTCTCTTTGCCTCGGGCGTGTTGCCGATCTTGCAAATAGCCTTTGCGGATGGACCCTCGACACCGAATGTGCCAAACATCTTTTTGCGAGGCAAGCGATTTCGATGGTTTGGAATTTCGCTGAAGCCGTGCCCACAAGCAATTCTGCTGGGTCATGGGGCGTCGTCGTTGATCGCTTTGACGAGATTCTCGAATCAATTCCAGATCGCCTACATGCGGGACACACACAACAAGCAGATGCCTCGAAACAAGCTCTGCCAGACGACATCGCGTCAGCCGTTGTGACTGACCCACCGTATTATGACGCAGTTCCCTACGCCGACCTTTCCGATTTCTTCTTTGTGTGGTTTCGCCGATCCATGCCTTCGTGGGCAGGCTCTGGTTCCGAACTCACGCCTAAGGACGAGGAGTGCATCGTTGATGATGCCAAGTCGAAGGACCAATCGTATTTTGAAAGCAAGATGTCGCGTTGTCTGGCGGACTGTCGGCGAGTGTTGGCACCATCAGGAATCGCAACCGTCGTCTTCGCCCACAAATCAACATCCGGATGGGAAGCGTTGCTTCAATCAATGTCAGATGCAGGCTGGACGATCACCGCATCGTGGCCAATCGACACTGAAATGGGGTCGAGGCTGCGCGCCAGAGACTCTGCTGCGCTCGCCTCGTCGGTGCATCTGGTCTGCCGGCCGCGTGAGGATGCGAGCGGGACGGTGACGGAGTCGGTGGGCGAGTGGCGGGATGTGCTGGGGGAGTTGCCGAAGCGGATTCATGAGTGGATGCCGCGACTGGCGGCCGAAGGGGTCGTCGGGGCGGATGCGATCTTCGCCTGTCTCGGGCCGGCGCTGGAGATCTTCAGCCGCTACCGCCGCGTCGAAAAAGCCAACGGCGAAACCGCCACGC
>JANMLE010000001.1:0-3913 GCA_031372385.1 Planctomycetota bacterium
CACGATCGATTCGGGGGAGAGCACCTCGCTGCCGACCGGTTGGAACTGGAACACAATGTTCGACTACAACGGCGACGGCACCGCGGACTTCTCGTCCTCCGACACGCAGGTGACCTACGTGCTGTCGAAGGTGAAGATCGCCGTCGACAAGGGATACACCGTTCACTCGGTGAGCGTGGGCTCGGTCGCCGACCGCGACCTGATGAAGGCGGTCGCCTGGATGGGCAACGGATACTGGCTCGACGTTCCCGCCGGAACCTCGGTGTCCGCAATGTCCGATCAAATGCGTGTGGTGTTCGCCAAGATCGCCTCGGCCGTCCCACCCGCCCGGCTGGTTCCAACCAACTGACTTGGAATCGACGGGACGTCCCCCGCCGAACCGATGAGTCCGAATCCGGACCACAAAACACAGACGGCTGACTTCCGAGTCAGCCGTCACCGGCTGCGTCGTCGGCCTCTGGTTCTGCCAGAGAATGACGAAGATGGAGCAATTGTTCGTGCTCCGAAAGTGGTACGGGATGAAATAAGACTCTGATTCGCTGTATGAGGCCACCGGTTTGCGTGAAGCCGGCTTTCACCAGCTTGAGCTGCGCCTCCATGATGTCATCCAAGTCTTGCCTCATTTCGGCGACCATCTCGGCGGATTCGGATGGGATTCGACGACAGAGCCAAGTCTTTCCATTGGAATCTTGTACCGCGAAACATTCGTCGCGATTCAACGCAATGTTGTCGACATCGCCGCTCACACACGCGAAAGCGTAAACGGAGCGCAATTCGTCCAAATTGCTGGCTGGGACAAACCTGCATAGGTGCTTCGGATTCGTCGTCACCACCGTTCCACCAACGGCGGCAGCCTGCGCCGCAAGGATCACATCACCATCGAGTGCGTCGCTGGGGGCTGTCGGCTGTCCATCGATTCGAGCCTGACACCAGAATTCGGCGGCCTTGAGCATGACACTCGAATCGATGGGGAGGAATTCCAGTTGCCGTCGAAAAGTGTCCAAACGATCGATGCTGCGCTGGGTTGATTGCCCTCTGGCAATCAAGTGCAGCAGCTTGCGCCGGAGCTCGTAGTCGCAAATCTCCGGCACAATGACACGGTGCTCGATCTGGTCATCCAGAACCGCCCTGAGCCAGTCTGAGGCCACGCGGTTAGGCTTGCTCGACGGATGACAGAGTTGGCCAAGGATGCCAGTGTCAAGCAGCAGGATCATCGGAGTCCTCGCAACGAACACGGTCCCGCGGCAACTCGGTTGCCAGCAACGCACTGACCCGTTCGTCGTACTCGGGATCTTCGCGCGACCACTCCTTAAGCAATTCAGCAAGTCGCCGATGTCGTTCGCGACGAAAAAGGTCGGCCGTCTCAACCTGCGGTGACGAAGAAACTGACATAGGGATTCTCCCTTCGATCGAACAATACTATTCAATCGGACAATACTATCTTGCCGGGATGCCGAAGTCGCCACCCAGGTTTCGCCACATCGAATGGACGTGGTTGGCGCTGTTCTGGGTGTTGTTGTACTCGACCACGAACGTCGGGCCCTGGACGCGGTAGTGATGCGGTTCGTGCAGTTCGCTCCCGCCGTACCAGGCGAAGTACAGCTTGTCGATTCCCGCCGCGTTGATGGCCGCGCGCCGTTCCTGCTCGATGTCCGTTGGCAGGTTCTTCAGGTATTCGCTGAGCAACTCCTGAACGAGCTTCTTCTGGTCTTCGGACATGTTGGCATAGGGAAGTCCGACAGGGTCGGAAACGGCCGCCTGTGTGGTGTTCGGGCCGGCGGGATTCGCGGGATTGGGATTGGCACCGGGGACTTCGCCGGGGGCCACCTTGCTCAACCAGCACTGCTTCTCTTGTTCGGGCGAGCAGTGCTTCAGGATCTGGCGGGCGATGTCTTCCTCGGGGCCGAGCACTCGGATCTGTCGTCCCTTGCCGGCATCGACCGTTCCCGGATTGGCACCGAAGAACTCGGGGGTGCTCGACACGACCTTGCCGTCCTTGATCGTGAAGTTCAACGAGACGTGATGACCTTCCAGACGCCAGCCCCATTGTCCGCTGTCAGAGGGCTCGCCGAAGACGCTCAGGTAATACTTGCCGGGGTCGCGACGATCGCGCCGGGCATCCCGTTCACCGGCCTCCAGCAGGTACAGCAGTTCTTCCAGGCTCATCACATTCAGGGTTTGGTCATAGCCCGCTTCCGACAGCCCGCTGCGAATGAACGCATGGGCGGCCTTGAGCGCGACACCTTCCAGCGACTTCAACGGCAGTCCCTTGCGGGGTCGCGGAATGAAGTGCCAGTTGAGACGTTCCGGGTCGTCGAATTTGAAGAATGCCTCCCCCTTCTGCGCGGGAGTGATCGCCGCCAGGAATCCCTTGGCGGCGGCAGACATCGCCAATCCGGTCTTGGGCGCTGGAACATTCTGTGCGGCGAGCAGCGCGACCATCGCGGTCAGGACTGTGGCGGCCAAAACAAGCTTTCGGGTTGCCATGCGAGTGTCTCCTCGGGGGGATCGAAGGTGTGTGTCAGTGGTTTCGTCGTCGATACTTCGTCGATTCTTCGTGGGTTCTTCGTAGGACGGATTTCCAATCCGTCCGTCATTCCGTCATTCCATTCTGACAGCTCAAACAGGCCGTCTTGCGCACATCATCCGGGCGGCCATCCCAGCAAACGACCGCCGAGCAGGTGAACATGCAGATGGTCCACGGTCTGACCGCCATCCCGGCCGCAATTCATCACGGTGCGATAGCCATCCGCCAGTTGCAGACTGGCCGCCAAGTCGCGGGCCACCAGCAGCAGATGTCCCAGCAACGCCTGATCCTCCGCGGCGGCCTGTGCCAGCGACGGAATCGCCTTCTTGGGAATGATCAGGATGTGCGTGGGAGCCTGCGGATGCACGTCGCGAAACGCCAGACACTGCTCGTCCTCGTACACGATGTCGGCGGGGATCTGGCGGTCGATGATTTTCTGAAAGAGCGTCATCCCGAAACTGCCTGCGAGCAAAGTGGATTTTCAACGGGCTTGGGCCGCAGGTGCGGACGTTATCAGAACCCCGTCCAGAACTCAATTTGACGCACGCGTTGGTCGTGGGTCAGTTTGAGTGGCACGCCCTGAGTCTTCGAATGGCGTGGATCGAGGCACAGAGTAATTCCCACGCCCTTCGAAGACTCAGGGCGTGCCACACGAGTTCCGATTTCAAATTGACCCACTACCCACGAGTTCACTGGCTTGAATGGTGGTCGGGCCTATGGGAACATCCCGCACGTTTTGAAACCTCTCGTCCTTTGCTGTGGAACTGCGACCGATCATGACTGACACCGACCCGCCTGCTCCCCTGGTGGGAGTCATCATGGGGAGCAAGTCCGACTGGGACACCATGAAGAACGCCGCCGATGTGTTGGCGGAGTTTGGTGTCCCGCATGAATGCCGCGTTGTGTCGGCGCATCGGACCCCCGCGCTGATGAGTGACTACGCGCGATCGGCCGAGGGACGCGGATTGCAAGTCATCATCGCAGGGGCGGGTGGGGCGGCCCATCTGCCCGGCATGGTCGCTTCGCAAACGGTGCTGCCCGTGTTGGGAGTGCCGATCCAAAGCAAGGCGCTCAACGGACTGGATTCGTTGCTGTCGATTGTCCAGATGCCCGGCGGGATTCCTGTGGGAACGCTGGCGATCGGCGAAGCGGGAGCCCGGAACGCGGGGTTGTTGGCCATCAGAATCCTCGCGGTGACACAGCCCGCACTGCGAACCAGCCTGCATGACTTCCAAGCCCGGCAAGAGGCGCGCGTGCTGGGGGAATCGCTGCCATGACACAGCCAATTCTGCCTGGAGCAACTTTGGGCGTGCTGGGAAGCGGGCAACTCGGCCGCATGTTCGCCATCGCCGCGCGGCGGCTGGGATATCGAGTCCACGTCTTGTC
>JANMLE010000715.1:0-1216 GCA_031372385.1 Planctomycetota bacterium
GACGTGATGGAAGTCGTCGCCTCGGGCGGCAAGTTCATCGCCGCGGATGTGTCGGCGGAACAGCCCCGGTATGACGCCGGCGAAACCGCGGTCACCGGACCGATGTTCGGCCTCAAAATGCGCGAGCCGACCGGAGTCCCCCAGCAACGCGAAGATGATCTGCTCGCCTGGAGCGGCCTCGGTCCGGAGCACTTTTCCAAGTACATGAACCTGATGACGGGGACGCGCCGCGCGTTCGTGATCCGACCGGGCGAACTGCAAATCACCGCCGATCCCGCCGGCCTGCGATTCGGATTCACGCTCCCCAGCGGCGTCTACGCAACGACGCTGCTGCGCGAATTCATGAAGTCCGAAGAGATGCCGGCCGCGCCGGAAGCGGAAGAAGGGGCGGAAGAAGAGTGAAGGGCGAGGTGTGAAGAGTGAAGGAAGCGAAGAAAGACAACTCGCGGCACTCCGAGGTTGTGAATCCTTCGCCCCTGGGCTTGCGCCGGGGGTTCATTGGCTTTTGCGCTACTTGAATTGCTCGGGAAAACGAGTAGTGCAAAAGCCGTTGAACCACCGAGACGAGCTCGGTGGCGAAACATTCACAGCCTCTCACCACTCGTCATTCACCCCGGCAGCGTTCGATCGTGTGCAGCATGGCCTCGCACATCGCCGGGCCGGATTCCTCGGTGAACGGGAATTGGTTGCAGTACTTCGGGGATTGATACCCGGCGTAGCTGCGGGCTTGGATGTCGTGGGCGTCGGGCAGGTAGCCGATGCGACCGCTGGAGTAGCAGGCAACCATCAGTTCCGGAGCGGCCGAGCGGCGGCGGACATCCAGCGCGAACGGACTGAAGAACTCGGACGAGTTCGCGGTGATGTACAGATCGCCCAGCCGCAGTGTCTGGACCTCGGTCTCCAAGAATTCCGGGCGAGTCTCCAGATCGAGCAGGATCTGGCTCGTCCATTCCATGTGAAACCGGGCCATCGCCATCACCGCTTTGACTTCATCGCCGCCGTGACGTTTGACCATGTCATCCGGTCGGTTGGTCATCGATCGGCCGATGGTCTCGCGCCAGTGCGAGGCATCGCGAGTTTGCAGTCGGCGCTCGGCCTCGTGTCGATCACGATGGATCTCATCGGGCAGCCAGCGGCGGGTCGGCAGACGGGCCACTTCACTGGCAAAGGCGACCTGCTCGGAGTGCATGCAGTCCGCCTCGACCTGACTCTCCAG
>JANMLE010000046.1:0-4761 GCA_031372385.1 Planctomycetota bacterium
GTGCCATTGTGAGCGACGTTGTGCGGCATGAAAAAGACTCCCGACCCCCTCGCGCCCGCGGCTTCTCGATCAGCCTCTGCGATTTCCGAACTTCGTTCGATCCCCTTTTGAGTTTGGAGATGCTCCATGTCGCCTGTGACCCGAACCCTCGCGCGGTTGCTCGCCTGCTGGCTGCTGCTGACCACGGTGGGCTGTGCGACGCTCAATCTGTCGAACATGGATCTGCGGTCGCGCAAGGCGACGGCCCGCAATCCGGCGCTGCGCGTGATCTGCCTGTGGGAACCGGCCGAGGGACGCGATCCCAAGGGGGTGCCGTGCCAGGGGTTTGCCGGACAGATCCTGTTCCTGACGAACACGTCGCTGCCGGTCTCGGTGGATGGCGATATCCGCGTCTATCAGTTCGACGACCAGGGGACGCCCGCGGAACAGGCCAAGCCACTGCATCAGTTTGATTTCGACAGTGGCGCGTGGGCCAAGCACTACAGCTATGGAACACTCGGCCCGGCGTACAACGTCTTCATTCCCTACATGCGGCGCGGAGCGTACGACGCGACCTGCGCCCTGCGCGTGCGGTTGACTCCCAAGCACGGCCCCGTGGTCTTCTCGGAGATGACCTCGATCGACCTCCTGGGTTTCGACCAGGGGAAACACCCGATCAAGGCGTCCCTGACAGATTCGCGCGTGGAACAAACCCTTCCCGAAGATCTGACGGCGGTCAACAAGCGCCGGCGCACGACGACGATCGTGCTGAACTCCCAGAACGGCGTGGCCAGCGATTCCGCGGAATCATTGCCGGGCCACGCGGGCTCGGACCAGATTCAGCAGGCGGCATTCGCAACCGAAGCCGCGGTGAGACCCCTGACAGCCAATGACTCGCGCGAGGCCCAACTGGAGCAGATGGTCAACGAACTCAAGGCGCAACAGGCGGTGCATGTGACTCCGGCCCGGAAACCTTCCTCTCCGACACCATCCGCGCAGCAACCAACCACGCCGCCGCGGAGACTGGATGACGACGACGATTCGCCGAGAATCAAGGTTCGCGCCGCTGCGGCCGAACAACAGCCCGCCGACAAGCTGTTGGAACCTGACCAACAGACTTCTGCATCCGATCGATCGCGGGTACGGAAAGTCTCCGGGATGACAAACGAACACAGCCGCCCACATCCGCTGGAAGACGGCGCGGAACCCGACATCCTGAAGCCCTCCGTGCGAGTTGCATCGCACCCGTTGTCCATTCGCGATGATGGCCCCTTCGGTTCGACAACGACTGCATCGGCCGCCATGAGTCGGTCGGCCACGTTCCGGCATCCCTTGGAGGAATCGCCGAACGATCCGCCGTCGCGGGAATCTGCGACGCGGAAAACCATCCCTGCCACGGAATCCGCACCGCCGGTCGAGCCGGCCCGTGGAGGCTCGTTCGATCCCTTCGATCCCATCGACACCGAAGCGATCGAAACCACCGCCGTCCAAGAAACCCCGACCATTCGTCGACGGTTGCGAACGGCGAACCAGTGAGCGGAGCAGGCCGGAGACCGGTGGCGCGACGAATACAAGACTCACGCCCCCACCTTCCGTCTCCAGCGTGCTGCCTTCCCGCATTGGCAACCGACCACGCAATTCTCTATTCTCCCCGCCGATCACGATCCGCTCGTTTGATTCTTGGGAGAATTCCGTGTCCGACTCCGCCGCCGAACTGGTTCCGCTTCGAGAGTTTTCACGCAAGCAGCGCCGCGTGCTCGGCGTGCTGCTCGAAAAGGCGTTCACGGTTCCCGACCAGTATCCGATGACGCTGAAGGCGGTCACCACCGGCTGCAATCAAAAGAACAATCGCGATCCGGTTTCGAACTACACCGAAGACGATGTCATCGACACGCTCAGCCAGCTCCAGCAGATGGGCTTCGTCGGCTGTCTGCACACCGAGAGTGGCCGAACAGAACGGTATCGGCATTACATGCGCCGCGTCACGAAGCTGACCGAGCCGCAGTTGGCCATCATGACCGAGCTGCTGCTGCGCGGCCGGCAACAACTCGGCGAACTGCGGACCCGCGCCAGCCGGATGGTGGTGATCGAGACTCAGGAGGCGCTGCGCCAGGAACTGCAGCGACTCCAGGAACAGGAGCTGGTTCAGGCCAACGGTCAGTTGGAACGGCGCGGGATCGAAGTCGATCACCGGCTGTATCCCGCCGGTGAGAACCACGACCGGATGACGATGCTGGCGGATGAATCCGATGACGAGCCCGCCCCGGCGACCCCTCGCGCGGCAGCAGCGGCACCGCACCACGAGCCGCGCGCGTCACACGATCCCGCGGCAGCCGACCGACTGGCGGCGCTGGAATCCGTGGTGCGCGAACTGAAGGACGAACTCGTCTCCGTCCGGTCCGAGTTCCGCGATCTGCAGGACCGCTTCGAAGACCTGCGCCGTCAACTGGGGAGTTGACCGCTGGCGGTGAGCGAATGGAGCGATGCCTCACGCGGGGGAACATGACACGTATGAGTCGTTTAACCCTGAGCCAACGGCGAAGGGGGGAGCGGCCAGCCGCGTCCGACTCCGCCGACACGCTTGGCACACGCATCGGGGCGCTGGCACCCGACACCTTCGCCGTTGGCTCAGGTTTAAACGACTCGGTCGGGCGCGCGTCCGGTATGCGACAGCGGAGATGAATCTCCGCTTACCGGATCAGGCGGCGTTCACCTTTTTGACGATCGCGGCGATGATGCCGATGACCACGACGACGAGTCCCACGCCACCGCCGATCTTTGCGGCCGGGGAGGTCGACATGACCCGGCCGTTCTCATCCTTCACCTGACCCCAAACCACGCCGCACTTCGCGCACTTGTGGCCGGCCTGGATCTCGACCGCCGACGTGAACCGGTGGCGGCATTTCGAGCATTCGTACTCCATCATCATTTGTTGCGGTGCCGTGTTCATGCCGGGCATGGCTGACATTTGCGAATGCGGCATCGTGTTCGGCATGGTCATGGGGGGCATCTGCGAATGAGACCCCATCGGCATGGTGGGCATCGGTGATGTCGTGAACGGCGTTTGCGAGTGTGTCGTCGTCGGCATCGGCGTTGTGGGGAATGCCGATCCGGGTTGATTCGCGTTGTTGGCCATCGCCTGGGAATGCGCCGTCATCCGTGCCATTTCCGCCGCGGCATTGTTGGCCGCGTTGGCACCCGCGTTGTTTCCGCCGAACGGAATCGGGAACGCCGATCCGGGCTGGGCATGGGCTCCAGCGGGTTGGGGTTGTGCGCCGCCGGGTTGGGGTTGTGCGCCGCTGACCGTGAAGGGGACTCCGCCCGCCGCCGGTTGTGCCGGAGCCCCGCCGGTGTCATTCGGTGTCGAGTTGGCCGGTTGCGCCTGGTTCAAGCGCTGAATCAACTCGGCCACATTGTCCTTGGAGGGCGAATACGAGAACGAACCATCGGGGCTGCGGACGATGCGAAACGTGCTGTTGGCATGCTCGATGGTCTTGCCCTGCGGGGTCATCACGGTAATCCCCTTCTCGTCAATTCCCACCAGCAGTGTTGTCAGGATCGAATTGTTCGTCTTGCGGATCGTAACCGGAATCGGCTGGTTGAACCGGAACGAGTTCGCGGCGGGTTCCTGCGCTACCGCCGCGACATCCGCAGTGCCGACCAAAGCCAGCAAGAGCAACGACGTGAAACACAGTCCAAGACGACTCGACATGACGTGACCTCATTCATCCAGAAGCGTGCCGCGTGAAGATCCTGACGAGTCAGGCGCTTTTCACGGGATCACCGGTTGGGAACTGAAACGCGGGAGCGATAGTGTTTGCCGGATTGTCGGTGCCGTCAAGCGGAATCTGTGTTTTCGGGCTCACCGCCAAATTTGTTGACGGTCTGTTCGGCGCGGGTCTCCCGACCCCGCCGAAACGGCTGACCGAAGGTCTCCTCTTCTATTTTCAACACGAATGGCGGAGACCCTGTTTTCGACAGAGCGGACGTGGCCGACAAACGCTGGAACCTCAAGCCTCAATCGTTCTGGCAATGTGCCGCTCGACTCAGGCGGTCGTTCAGCGCGCGGCCCAGTCCCCGGTCGGGCAACGGCACCGCCAGGATCACGTCCAATCCGGCTTGGTCCAGGCGATGCAATGCCTGGAAGAAATTCGACGCGGCCTCGACCAAGCTGCCTGTCGGTGAGAGGACTTCCACCGCCGCGAAGCCGCCCGGATCGACATGCCCCGCGAGCAGCAGATCACCAGACAGCACGAGCAATCCCGTGCGCGGCGATGGCGGAGTCGCCGGGACCGCGTCGACGATGTGCAACCGGGTGCGCGGCGCGTAATGGCTGTCGAGCATGCCCGGTGCCGCGGGCTTGTCCTGCGGCGACTGGTCGGAGCGTCGAACCGGTCCGATCAATGCTTCAATCGCTTCGAGTGGAATGCCGCCGGGACGCAGCAGCGTCGCCTGGCCGTCCAGCAGTTGTACGATGGTGGACTCGACGCCGACCCGGCACGGTCCGCCATCAAGGATCAGGTCGACGCGGTTCCCCAATTGCTGTCGCACATGTTCGGCCGTGGTGGGGCTGAGTCGTCCGAACGGATTCGCACTGGGGGCGGCCACCGGCAAATCGGCCAGACGCAGCAGGGCCTGGGTGAGCGGATGGTCGGGGACGCGAATCCCGACCGTCGGCAACCCCGATGTCACCAGGTCCGGGACCGCGTCCGACTTCGGCAGGACCAATGTCAGTGGTCCCGGCCAGAAGAAGTCGGCCAACCGCCGGGCCAGCGGCGGAAA
>JANMLE010000069.1:0-2483 GCA_031372385.1 Planctomycetota bacterium
GGCGGCAAGGTCACCGCGCACCAGCAACTCGCCGACACACAGATCCGCATCGTCGAATTCGCCCAGGATGCGGCCGGCGAGGTGTATTTGGTCGACTTCGCCGGCGGCGGACTGCATCGGATCGTCCCCGCGCCCCCCGTCATCACGACGAAGCCGTTTCCCCGCCAGCTCAGCGAGACCGGCCTGTTCGCCTCGACAAAGGATCATCAACCCGCCAAGGGATTGATCCCCTACTCGGTGAATTCCCCGCTGTGGTCGGACCATGCCGAGAAGGACCGGCTGATCGCGCTGCCCGGTGATTCGCAGATCGAATTCGACACCGTGGTTTATCCGCACGGGCCGACATATCCGGATCTTGGGTGGCGCTTCCCCGATGGGACCGTGCTGGTGAAGACGTTCTCGATCGACACCGAAGCGGGCAATCCCGCCAGCCGAAAGCGGTTGGAAACCCGCCTGCTGCAATACCGCAAGATGCCGGGTAACGATGATGAGTACGGTGCCCAATACTGGTACGGCTACACGTACGTCTGGAATGACCAGCAGACCGACGCCGAACTGCTCGGAGCCCAGGGACTGGATCGCAAGCTGACGATCAAGGATGCCAAAGCCCCCGGCGGATCACGCGAACAGACGTGGCATTTCCCCAGTCGGGCCGAATGCACGCTGTGCCACACGATGGCGGCGAAGTATGTCCTCGGCGTGACGACGCTGCAGATGAACAAGGATCACGACTACGGCGGCGTGGTCGCCAACCAGCTCGCCACGCTCGAACACTTGGGCGTCTTCAAGAACGAGCTCCCGCAGCTCGCCGCCGAATTGCCGCGCCTGGCCGACTACCGCGACACGACGGCCGATCTGCATCTGCGGGCTCGATCGTATCTGCATTCGAACTGCGCCCACTGCCATCGCAAATGGGGCGGCGGCAACGCCGAGTTCGAACTGCAAGCCTCGCTACCGCTGACCGAAACACTCGCCGTGAACACCAAGCCGGGTCAGGGAACATTCAAGCTGGATGATCCCCGCATCCTGGTTCCCGGCCAGCCCGATCGTTCGCTTGTCCTCAAGCGAATGCAACTGGACGGCTTGGGCCGGATGCCACACATCGCCTCCAACCAAAAAGACGAGGCGTCGATCACCATGCTGCGCGACTGGATCGCCAGTTTGTCGGACGAGCAACTGCTTAAGCAGCCCGGCGCGGTCCACCCGCGGCTGCCCAAGAAATGAGAGTCGTGGCTCTGCCCATCATGCGATGCCATTCAAGCAATTCCACCCCGCCCAGAAGCCAAAGCTCTCCAACCGATGGAACTGTACCAGCGTCCTGACCCCGATCTTTCCGAATGTGCGTGCGTTCGAGACCGTTATCCCGAATGTATCGAACCAAGAACACTTCCCGTGGGAACCAGTAGACTTCCCGATCGGTGAAGGCGAACGTGTCACCACGCATCTGCGCGAGATCGCCGACGCCAATCCGTTGCTCAAGGGGATCATCGACCGCGTGGACGTCAACGCGACCACGCACGGCCTGCGTGATCTCGATGACGACCGGCTCTCGAATCTGATCGAAGCCATCAGCGCGAGGCGGCTGGGACTGAGCGACGTCGAGGCGAACATCATCGGCCGCAGCTATGAGTACCTGATCCGCAAGTTCGCTGAAGGAAGCGGTCAGTGCGCCGGCGCGTTCTATACGCCGGCCGAGGTCGGGCTGGTGATGGCTCAGATCATGGACCCGCAGCCGGGAGAGGACATTTACGATCCGTGTTGCGGCTCGGCCGGGTTGCTCATCTCTCGACGATTTGTGCGAGACGCACCACCAGGCACGGCGTCACCAGCGCGATGCCCGGCTGAGCGTCGGCCGCGCGGCGAAGGTGGCCGGGTTGCTCGCCCGACTCCGCACACTTTGCACGCGCCACGGCGAACGGATCGTTCCGGATCAGACCCCCCGCAAGTGGCCGACTTCATCCGCCTGCAACACGAGCTGATGGACAACCCGGACTGCCTGTTCGTGTTCGTGGAACATCCGGCGGTGGACGCGACGAACAACCGCAGCGAACGCAACGCCCGCCGCGAAGCCGAAATCCGCAACGGAGCCCGCACCAGCAAGACCACCGGCGGCGCCACGCGCCGCGGCGTGATCCTCACGATGCTGGCCTCGCTGGCCACCCGCTTCAATCGGTTCACACGGGACAACGTGCTGTCCGAAGTCACCCGCTGGTGGGAGTCCGGACTCTCCCTCTTCCAACAAGAACTCGCCCAACTCCAACAACCCATGCACCGCCCCCCATCCCCAACACCTCATGACTCGACTCAACACGCTGCGGGAAAATAGACAGCTACGGAACAGTCTGTTTCGAGCCGTTGGAGTTGTTTGAGGTCGGTCGGCAGCAGGTCACGGTGAGTTTGGACGGGGGCTCGGTGGTCAGTGACGCCGGGTTGTTGCCGATTCGGCAACTGGACCGGGAACTGGGGATTTTGGCGGAGGCGGC
>JANMLE010000150.1:0-1734 GCA_031372385.1 Planctomycetota bacterium
CGCGGCCGCGTTGATGTCGCGGTCGAGATCGAACTGCATGGTGATCGAGGTGGAACCGAGCGAACTGGTCGACGACATCTCGGTGATCCCCGCGATGCGGCCGAACTGCCGCTCCAAAGGCGTGGCCACCGCGGTCGCCATCGTTTCGGGACTGGCCCCCGGCAGCGTGGCGTTGACGCTGATCGACGGATAGTCGACCTGTGGCAACGGCGACACCGGCAGCATTCCGTAACCGAGAACCCCGGCCAGCAAGATCGCGATCGTCAGCAACGTGGTCGCGACTGGCCGGGCGATGAAGGGTGCGGAGATGCTCATTCCGCGCCCCCCTCGGTTTCCCCAGCCGCCGATTCAACGGGCCATTGAACAACCCGTAGCACGGACGCCTCGTCCGTGCGTTCCAGTTGCGATTCGCTCGGACGAGGCGTCCAAGCTACGTCTCCAATCCCGCCGTTCGGATGCTCTCCCAAGTCCAAGTCAGGCTGTCCCGACGAGACCGGCATTCCCAGGCGCGAGCCGAGCCATTCGAACCAGAGATAAATCACCGGGGTTGTGTACAGCGTCAGGATCTGGCTGAGAATCAGGCCGCCGATGATCGTGATCCCCAGCGGGCGGCGCAGCTCGGACCCGACGCCGGTCCCGATCGCCAGCGGGACCGCGCCGAGCAGCGCGGCCATCGTGGTCATCATGATCGGCCGGAACCGGAGCAGGCAGGCTGCGAAGATCGCCTCGCGCGGCGACAGGTGCTGCTGCCGCTGTGCGTCCAGCGCGAAGTCGATCATCATGATCGCGTTCTTCTTGACGATGCCGATCAGCAGAATGATCCCGATCAGCGCGATGACGCTAAGGTCAATCCGGCAGAGCAGCATCGCCACCAGCGCGCCGACTCCGGCCGAGGGGAGCGTCGACAGGATCGTGATCGGGTGGCTGTAGCTCACGTACAGCACGCCGAGCACGATGTAGACCGTCACCAGCGCGGCCAGGATCAGCAACGGGGTGTTGCGGAGCGACGCTTGGAAGGCTTCGGCCGTCCCCTGGAAACCGGCGGCAATGCTGTCGGGCAACCCGATCTCCTGACGGGCTTGGGCGATCGCCTCGACCGCGTGTCCCAGCGACACACCGGGGGCGAGATTGAACGAGATCGTCACCACGGGGAACTGTCCCTGATGATTGATGGAGAGGGGCGTTCGCGACTCTTCCACACGGCTGAAACTGCTGAGCGGAACCATGCCGCCACCCGGTGGATGGATGTAGACCTCGTGCAGGTCGCGCGGCTCGTTCTTGAAGTCACCCTGCACCTCCAGCACCAGCCGGTATTGGTTGAGCTGCGTGAACATGATCGACACCTGCCGCTGTCCGAAGGCGTCGTACAGCGCGTCGTCAATCATCTGCGGCGTGATGCCCAAGCGCGACGCCGTGTCGCGGTCGATGACGACGCGCGCCTGCAGGCCGTCGTTCTGCTGGTCGCTCGCGACATCGCGCAGTTCCGGCAGTTCCTTCAGCTTGTCGACGAACCGCGGCGCCCATTCCCCGAGTTCCTTGGCGTCGGGCGTTTCGAGGCTGTACTGGTACTGCGTCCGGCTGACGCGCGTCTCCACGGTCAAGTCCTGCACCGGCTGCATGAACAGCGTGATGCCGGTGACTTCGGCCAGGCGCGGTTGCAACCGGCGAATGACGTCGCTCGCGGAGAGATGCCCGCGTTCTTCGAGCGGCTTCAGGTTGATCTGAATCCGCCCG
>JANMLE010000173.1:0-1195 GCA_031372385.1 Planctomycetota bacterium
CAGCGCCCATTCGTCGAGCAGTTGATCGAGTTGCTGTGGCTTGGGAAACCGCTTGACCAGTTCCTCATAGACCGCATCCGCTTCTTTCGACCGCTTCGCCTTGCGATGCAGTCGCGCGGCCTGCAATCCCGCCCGATACGAGAACAACCACGGAGACTGTTGCTCGGCACCGGGTTCCGCCGGCTTGTCCGCTGGCACCTTGCGGAGCAACTCGTCGAACGCCGCGATCGATTCATCGAGTTGACCGGCATCCTTCAACGCTTCCGCGCGGTAGAAGGTCGCTTCGGGGACCAGGCGGTGATTCGGGAACTCCTGCATGATCCGGGCATATGTCTTGGCGGCCGCCTCCGGCTGCTTCTGTTTCGACTGGGCCAGGGCGAGTCCGCGAATCGAGAATGGTTGCGATTCCATGCCGTTCCAGAGCGGAATCAACGCTTCGTACATGCGTGCGGCAGACGGCCAGTCCTCG
This sequence comes from Planctomycetota bacterium, assembly GCA_031372385.1. Taxonomy (GTDB): domain Bacteria; phylum Planctomycetota; class Planctomycetia; order Planctomycetales; family Planctomycetaceae; genus Schlesneria. Next base: position 470 of record JANMLE010000173.1, read on the forward strand.
CGCCCCTCGGCCAGTTCCGCGACTTGTTGAGTCGCGGCGGCGCGCAACGGATGCTCGGCAAAGTCCTTCTTCAATCGATCGAGTGCCGCATCGGCCTTCGCCTGATTGTTGAGTCGCGCGGCGGCGACGGCCTGGATGAACGCGGCCCGCGCTCCCTGCCGACCCAACGGAAGCAACGTCAGATATTCCTGCGCCGCCTTGTCCGCCTCATCGAACTTCTTGACGGCGAGTAGTGTGTCGGCCTGCAACACGAACGCGTCGGCCAACTCGGACTTCGCCCCTTCGGCCCGCACGATCTCCATCAACGGTGTGATCAGCTCCAGAGCCTGCGCATGGTCCCCTTGCAACTGGCGGGCAAACGCGAGGTAGTACCGCGCCTGGTTCTTTGTCAGCGGGATCGTGCTGTTGGTGAGGACGTTGGCGAATCGCTTGGCGGCAGCCTCGTAGTGTGGCGCGATCTCGTTCGCCGGCTTCTGATCGCGCGCAGCGACGGCCGCGCGGGCGAGTTCCAACCGGCCGGCCAGCAACTCGGCGTGCAGCTTCAGTCCGCTGGTGGGATAGTCGGTGGCGAACCGGGCCAGCGATCGATCGGCAGCGGCGAGATCACCGGACTCGATCGATAATTCCGCCAGCGCGTGCAGGCTGTCGTCGGCGAACTCGCCCTTCGACCATTTGACCAGCACGGTGTCGAACAACTGCCGCGCTTCGGCGGCGTGTTCGAGGTGC
>JANMLE010000191.1:0-2258 GCA_031372385.1 Planctomycetota bacterium
TCCGCGAGCGGCATTTCCTTGAACACGGAGCTCAAGTCCCGCGCTTCGGCGATCGGATAGTCACCGATTTCATTGCCGCTGTCCGAGGTCCAGCCGAGCCACCGCGACGGATCGGGTCCGCGTCCCGCCACGGCGTCACCGACATCCGGATCAGTCCGGGCTTCCTGCAGTTCGTGATAAAACGTCCCGACGACGTTTTTCCAGTTCTGGTCGAAGATCGGAATGCCGTTGGAACCGCCGTTCGGCAGTCGTTCCGAGTACACGCCCACCGCGTAGTACACGGTCTCACCGTTGTTCGCATGCACCGACCCGTGATATCCCCCCAGCCCGCCGGTCGAATCCTCCGCCTCTTCGTGCGGAACCGCCTTGTTCGACACGGGGACTTCCGCCATCCCAGCGCTGGGGTCACCGAGCACAGTTCCGCGAGGCAGCATGAAGTTGATGACCGTGTTGGGCAGATCCATCCCCTTGAACGCGCCGCTGGAATGCAGGCCGCTCACCTGCTGTTCCAGTGCCGTCTTGGCGACGAATTGCGGCTTCCAACCGGACAGGAAGAACGAGCCTTTGAACGTGTTCTTCAACGGCTGATTGTTGAAGTACTGCCGGATGACGTTGTTCAAGTGTTCGTCAGTCATCGACACCATCAGCGCCTTGTCGATGCTCTTCCAGTCCTGCGGATCCCAAGCCGCCTGGCCGCCGACATAGATGTTGACCCAGGTCAAGTCGCGGATGGTCCGGCCGCCGCGATACCGCAGATCCTCCTGAGGCGACGGAGGCAGCCCGTTCGCCAGGGCTTCGGTTTGAGGAGTGGTCGCCGAGGAGTTGATGGTCAGTTTGCGGGACTTCGCGCCGCCAGTCACGGGCATCTGCGCGGGGCGATCGAGATACGGGACAGACCGTCCGTCGATCAACTGGCCATTGGAGGCCAGCATCGCCAGGGGACGGACGCCGCCGTTCTGGGCCTGCATGGCGGCGTGAGGCGGCAGCGTGGCGAATGGAAGTACGCGGACTGACGACGCCGTACCAGTGCCCGGAGGTTGGTTCGCAACCGGTGGCCGACCATCCGGCGTTCCGGTACGGGCGGGTGGAACGGTGCGGAACGACGTCCCCGGTCCCATTGGGCCGCCATTACATCCAACGATGAGGATCGCCAGAACGAGGCTTCCCCTCCGCATGTTCAACGTCCATGTCATGGCGAAATCCCTGCGCAATCCATCGCGCGTCAAAACACGAGTTCGCTCGCTCCACCGCAGCCCAACGGCAGATTCTGCCGGTTGATATCAGAAGCCGAAAACCGTGACTAGACCGGGTTGGCGCGGCGTCGCGCTGCGAACTCACCGGGATCGTGACTTCGGCCAACGGGTTCTCTGTGCGGGAAACTGAGACGCATTGATTGAACATGTCAGACGGCGGGTTAAGATCTTTGCCGCACCCCAGACTCCCCACCGTGCCGACCCGCCATGCTTTCCAAACACCAGCCACCGACGCTTCTCCAACGGACTGCCCAGTTCGTCCGCAGCACGATCGGGCGGGTTTGCCGTGACGCGACGAGCGAGCGATTCCATCGCATCGCCGCCATGACACTGTATGTCGTCATGAGTCTGGGAGTGCCGGTCGGCGACTTCGGTCCGCAGGCGGACGCCCATCCGACAGCAGCCTGCCGCTGCTCGCCCGAGTCTCGAACCGACGGCCGCTGCTGCTGCCCGAGCCGGCCGACTGTGCCGGGCCGGTCCGGCTGCTGTGCCGCGAACGCGAAGCGGGCACCGAAGAGTTGTTGCGAGTCAAAGTCGGAGCCGTCGAAAGTCGCGGAGCGGAAGGTTGCCGATCCGGTCGAAACGCTGGCGTGGACCGGTGGATGCCACTGCGGCCCCGTCGATTCACCGACGATGTTGATTTGTCCGCAGCCACGAATTCTCGCCGACACGATGGGACTCGAACGTCCGTCGGTGTGCGGTGGTTGGGTCTCTTCCCCTGCGTGTTCACCATGCGGCGACCGGTCGCGACCCTGCGTGCCGCCGCCCGAATCCCCCGTTGTCTGACGATCGCCTGCCGCGCGGACTTCGCGCGGCGAATCGGCCGCGAGGTCGATCCGTGTCGGTGACTTGCCGCAATCGAACAGCGCGGCATTCCCGTCGACCATTCTTCGTCGTCGCCCAGTACTCAGCGGCTATCCGAGAAGGGGTCGGGAGTCTTTTTCATGCCGCATGACGTCGCTCAAAAACACTCAAACCGAGACTGTGCGGCATGAAAAAGACTCC
>JANMLE010000211.1:0-8835 GCA_031372385.1 Planctomycetota bacterium
TTCACGGCTCGGCTCGAGAATGAAAAGACTAACCTCAATTTTCGCAAAAAAGTGCGGCCTCACCTTCCGCGTCAGGGCCTCGCTCATGTGGGTGATCAAGCTGTGATGAAAGTCCTGCCAGACGGAGGGCTGTTCGAGATAAGGGTTCATCCCCGGAAACGGCGATGGCATAACGTACTTCCCTAAGTTCGACTCAGCCCATTGTGAACCACACCTTGCGATACGACCAGATCAGAAGAGTCGCGTCAATCTAAGCGTTGTCCATCTGTCCGATCATTCTGCCTGTCCCAAATTGCGAGCACACTATGGAGCTGGTTTGCAGGCAAGGGGTGTGGGATGATTGGAACATAGACCAATCCGGTGAATGTAAAGACGGGAACGTGACGTCGAGCCCTGACAACCCAGATGACGGGGAAGCCTCCATCTTCTTCGAAATCAACGTGCGAGTCAGACAACTTCAAACAACTCTCAAGATCATCATTGAAGACTCGCACGCGGCGACCGTCAGGCAGTCTCAAGATCCCCTCGCCCAGATGGACCACGGGAATTGGGTTCCTCAATGGGTTGTTGTTTCGCCAGACAGGGAATCGAAAACAAATGATGCCAAAGCCAGCGAAGTCGGCGACCACGAGCAACACTACCACCAGCGCGACCCACGCACGCCGCGAAAGCGAACGACTCCACGGGATCGGCGGCGACTGTTGAGTCACATGCTTTCCTTTTCGACGAGTCGGTTTGGCTTACGGACCTTCCACCGTGATGGCCATCACGACGGGGGACGTCGTGTCGTTGCCTTTGATGAGTTCGATGGTCTCGATCTTGTCGGGACGTTTTGGCGTGATGGTGAAGTAGCGGATTTGCTGGCCTCGCAGACGGTAGGCCAGCTTGCTGCCGGGGACATCGGCTTTCGTGATGTAGTCGGCCCAGACTTCGCCGTTTCGGGTGACGTGGTCCTCGGTCTGGCCGTCGGCGTACTTCAGGCGGACGGTCAGCGTCGGCGTTCCGGTCGGAGACGCGGGGAAGCCCCAGCCGCTGATGCCGCCGAGGAAGTGAATCAGTTTCGCGGGGGCGTTGCAGGGGAGTGACACGCTCTTCGGCATCCGCGGCGGTTTGTCGCCGTTGGTTCCGTGCAGCATGATCGCATTCGGCACGCGGTCTCCGTGCGGATCGACCAGGATGAACGGCACCCCTTCGAAGGTCTTGGGGTTCCAGTCCGTGAAGATCAGCTTTTGCTCGTCGTGCTCCCCGTCGTGAAACATCGTCTTGGTCGTGACGACGGTCGCCGCCTTGTCGATGGGAATCGGCAGGAACTTGCCTCGCTGGGTGAGGAACTCCAGCAGGTCGGTCAGTTCCTGTGGCGTGTGCTGCTTCTCGAAGCCTTCGGGCATCAGCGACTTCGACGACGCCAGCAGCTCCTCGATGTTCTCACGCTGAATCTGGTGCTTCTTGGCTTCCACGTCGATCAGTTCGATCGCTGTCTTGGATTCGGACGCCAGCAGTCCGTTGTAGACCTTCCCCTCGTCGGTCACGACGGTGTAGATGCGGAAGTTCCCCTCGACCGAGCGGCTCGGGTCGATGATGTGAATCAACAGTTCCTTCTTCGGGTGTACGGCCATCCCGGTCAGGTCGGGTCCGATCTTGGTCCCTTCGCCACTGTGGGTGTGGCACTTGATGCAGGTCTTCTTGAAGACCGCCTTGCCGGCGACCGCGTCGCCGGTTTTTTCGGTCAGCGGCAGCAGTTCCTCGACGACCTTTTGCCGGTCGGGGTTGGGCAGGCCGCCCCCCTTCGCCATCAACGGCTTCACGCGGTCGCGGATCGACTTGTCGACGTGATTGGCCAGCGACTGCTTCTGCTCCAGTGACAGTTCCGACAACGGCAGGCGTCCCCCTTCGAGACCTTCGAGCAAAGCCTTCGTCCAATCGGTCCGGCCGAGCAACAACCGAACGGCTGTGGGACGGACGGACGGAGTCAGCGATGCCAGACCGTCCACGATCGCCGCGCCGACTTCGGGAGACTCGCTCAGCCCCACAGCGTCGAGCAGCCCGTTGGACAATTCGACCGAGCTGCGCGGGGTGATCAGCTTCAGCAGCGCGAGCGGCGCCGCGGCATCCACCTTGCGGAACTCGATCAACTGCCGCGCGGATGCAATGCGGTCGGCATCCTTCGACTTGTCGTTGGCGGCGGTGTCGAGAAACGTCTTGGAAATCTCGGCGACGTGAGATTCGAGCAGCTTCGATCCCCAGCGCAGCGCGAGGTTGATCAACGAACCGCGAGCGGCGGCGGGGATTTTTTCCAGCATGTCGACCAGCGCCTTGTCGGCCACTTCGCTCAGTTCAATCGGCTTGTTCTTCGGCCAACCCTTCGACAGTCCCGCCAGAATCGGCTGGACGATTTCGGGGGTGCCGTCGGCGACCAGCAATGCGACTAAGCCCGGGACCGTCGTGGTGGGAGCACCACGGGCGTAGTGCTCGGCCACGATTGCCAGCGCATCGCTGCCGGGGCTGGCCAGCTTTGCGCCGCTGTTCTTGACGACCGACTTCAGGAAATGAATGTCATGCCGCGCCGCGGCGGCGATCGCGGCGTCGTTGAGCCAGCGATCACCGGGCACGGTCGTGGCAAACGCCACTCGAATGGCATCCGCCGCTTCAGTCGAAGTGGGCATGTCGGCCAAGGCCAGAAGCGCCATCAACTGAACCTGCGCGTTCTTGTCCTTCAAGACGCCGCTCTGCACGATCGCTGTCACCGAGACCTCGGTCCTGGGCAAGACCTGCACAGCGTTGCGACGCACTCCCGCGGACGGATGCCCCAGCGCGCCGACGACCGCCTTCAACGCATCGCGGTTTTCGCCGTCGAGGACTCCGCGCCCGTGCAGTGCCCACATCGCGTGGATGATCTCGGCGTTCAGACCGATCTCATCCATCGCCTGGTCATTGATGGATTGGATCAGCGCCTGGACACCGTCGAACCGGTCCTTTTCGACGATCAGCCGCTGGGCATGCCGCCGCCACAGGAAGTTGCCGACCCCCAGTTCCGCGATCAGTTGTTCGGTGTTCGCCTTCGCCAGATCGGTCGGCCGGGCCATCATGGCCGGGGCCTCGCCTTCCGCGTCGGGGCTGAGATTGGTTGGCTTGACCACCGCCGTCCCGTTCGCCCCCTCGATTCCCTGGCCGGTGTAGACCAGTCGATAGATCCGCCCGTGCTTCTTGTCGCGCAGTTCGGATTCGTAGGCGTTCCCCTTGCCGGTCTTGAAGCCTGCGGGCGTGGGGTTGTGCTGGATGATGAAGTTGTACCAGTCGAGAACCCACACGTTTCCGTCGGGTCCGACTTCGGCCATGATCGGCCCGGACCATTCATCGTTGCTGGCGAGCAGATTCCACGAGTTCTTCGAGCGGAACCCCGAACCGTCCTCGCGGATGATGAAGGTGGCCACCAGATGTCCGGTCGCTTCGGTGACAAAGGCCGCGCGGTTCCAGTACTCCTTCGGATAGTTGCGGGCGGTGTAGAGCGCATGGCCTGCGGCGGCCGTGAACCCGCCGTGATTGTCGACCTGCCGGACCTTGTCCTCGTCGAGCGCCTCAAACTTGTTGCTGTCGGCGATCCCGCCGAGCACGCTGGAATTCCAGCCGCGCACCGCTTCGTAGTAGCGGTTCGGGATCGGCATGAACTCGGATGGATTGCCGTTGGCGGTCGACCCGAACACGATCCCCTCTTCGCTCAGGCCGAACCCCCACGTGTTGTTGTTCGTCGAACGGAGGAACTCGATCTCGGTGACGACCGGATCGGGCACACCCTTCTTTTCTGGCTCTCGACGCTCCGCTCTCGACTTTCGACTCTCCTCGACCTTGAAACGGAAGAAGCCCTGTTTGAACGCTGTCACTTCTTTCCCATTGGTCAGCACCGGGCGCGAGTCGTTGTAACCCTGCATCGCGTAGTACCAGTTGTCCAAGCCGTACTGGAAGTTGCTGACCTCGCCGTGCGTGTCGCGCATCCCCCAACCAGTGATGAGCACCTTGCGCAGATCGGCCTTGTCATCGCCGTCGGTGTCCTTCAAGTACAGCGTCTCGGTACCGTCTTGGACAATCGCGCCGCCGCGATAGAACGTGATCGCCGTGGGGATGCTGAGTTTCTCAGCGAAGACCGTGAACTTGTCGGCCACTCCGTCGCCGTTGGTGTCTTCGCAGATTTGAATCCGGTCGCGGCCCTGGCCTGCGGGTTGGAGTTCGTTCGGATAATCAAACGTCTCGCACAGCCACAATCGCCCGCGCTCATCCCAGTTCATCGCGATCGGCTTGCCCTGGAAGTTCTTTTCGGAGGCGAACAGTTTCACCTCGAAACCCTTGGGCGTGACGAAGTGTTTCATCGATTCTTCGGGCGGGACCGGCAACTGCATCTTGCGTTTGGCCTGCTCCTGCGTCCCCCAGTTCTTGCCGGGGGGATAGAACGGAATGCCGTCGGTCTCGATGTACTCGAACGGCTTGAGATCCTTCGCCAGCGGGGTCATGTCAGGCTTGTCGGAGAACGCACCGGCCGCGCTCGGATCGCCGCCGCACGCCCAGCGGATGCCGCGTTCGACGAGGTTGTGAAAGCCGGGGTTGGCGAACGTCCGGGCATCGTGACCCCAGGCGGTGTAGAAGACGCGGCCCTTGCCGTGAGTCCGCACCCACGTCCACGGCTCGCTCCCGTTCCCCTCGGCCCGCACTTCAAGGACCGTGCGGTCTTTCTCGTTGTGCTTAGTGTGGACGTAGGTCTCATCCCAGCTTTCAAACCCGTTGTAGCCCTTCATCACCGGATGGTCCGGCTCGGTGACGACCGTCCGAAACGTGCCGGTCCCGTGACGCAGAAACTGCCCGCCGATCAGCTTTACCACGTCGTCGTTGTTGCGGAAGCAGTAGCTCGCGCAGTGCAGCGGGATGAACCCTTTTCCGCCCGCCACAAAGTCGAGCAGCGCCTTGGCCTGCTCCGGTTCGATCGCGTCGATGTTCGCGTACACGACCAGCCCGTCGTACTCACCCAACGTCTTCGCGTTCAGGTCCGCGACGACATCCGAATACGTGAGATTCACGCCGCGCTTCTTCATCACCGGCTGAAGCTGCTTGAACCGGACCGCCGGCTGGTGGTGGCCGTTGTCTCCGAGGAAGAGCAACTTCAACTTGGCCGGCATCTCCTGCGCCGAGGCGGTTGTTCCCTGACCAAGCCACATCATTGCGGCCAACGCAAAACAAACGAGAGAACGCATTCGAGCAACTCCTACAGTTTTCCAATCGGATGATTCGTGGTTCGTGAGATTTCAGTTCGCCGCGCCGGGCGACTTCAACGGATTGATGATCGTGAAGGAGTCATAGACGGCACCGTCGCCCATGTCTTCCGAATACAGCGTATCGACTCCGGCCTCAATGCAAGCCGCGACGAGCAGGCTGTCCCAGTGGGAGAGGCTGTGGTGATGCTTGAGTTTCAGTGCGACGTCCAAGACATTCTCAGACGGGATCTCAATCGCATACCTGCGTCGAACCGCGTTGAAATCGGATTCGGCGCGTTCCGGCGTCATGCGTCCCTGCCGTTCGGCTCGACGAAGCCACGCCAGAAACTCGACGCATGTTTGCCACGGCAGAATGGTCTCCGTCGCCGGCAACTGATCGAGGAACTCGACCGCACGGACATGCTTCACCTCATCCGTCTCGTCGATCGTGTAGATCAGCAGGTTAGTATCAATCGCGTTCATACAACTCGTCTCGATTGAAGCGCGCATTGCCGGTTTTGATGGGTGTCTCTCGCGACCGTTGGATGAACGCGGTCCATTCGTCGTCGGTCGCCGCAACTAGCGGCGCTACGGTGACACGGACCCGGCATCGGTTTGGCAATGAAAGAGGTGCGTCCAGCTTGAGCTCGCCGTCCACGACGGTGGCCTCCAACTGTGTTTCCGTCAGCATCATTGGTTTCCCCTGATTGACTTTGTTGGTTGTCGATTTGGTCGTGTTGAATCTTACCACTCTGCTGGAATCGGCGGCGCGCGACGTTTCCCGATGCGATCCGCCAGTTTGATTTCTTTCGAATCTTCCAACGCTGTTCGATTGACTGCCCGGACCATGAACATTTCTTGCGGACGAATCTTCAACCGAGACCTCGGGAACGGCATCACTTACTGAAAAACCTTCTGCATGAAGTGATACAGCGACTGCTTCCATTCCGGGCCATCGTGTCCGCGGCTGGTCACATGCCAGACGTGCGGGACTTCTTTCTCCTTCAGAAACGTGTGGAATCCCTGGCTGATGCCGAAGAGTCCGTCCTTGGTGCCACAGGAGAGCCAGAGCAACTTCAGTTTCCTGGCGGCTTCCGGATCGGGGATGAGTTCCGCAGGCTTCCTGGTATTCGGTGCGGACGAGAACCCGCCGACCCATGCAAAGGTGTCGAGGTGGGCCAGTCCGAAATTCAAGGATTGGCCGCCGCCCATCGAAAGCCCCGCCAAGGCGCGATGCTCGCGGCCGGAGTCGGTGCTGTAGCGAGATTCAATCGCCGGGATGACGTCATCGAGCAGATCGCGTTCAAACGTGGCGAACGCCGGAGCCGACGCAAAGACATCTCCCTCCGCACGATCATTCTTCTGAGCCCGGCCGTTGGGCATCACCACGATCATGGGGACGGCTTTGCCATTGGCGATGAGGTTGTCGAGCAACGTCTCTGGCTGTGCAAACCGCTGCCACTCCGTCTCATCGCCGCCGATGCCGTGCAACAGATAGAGCACGGGGTACTTCTTCTCGGTGGAATAACCGGGCGGAGTATAGACCTGCATCTTGCGTTTCGTTCCCACCGTTTTCGAGTCGTACTCGATCATCTCCAGCTTCCCGTGCGAAACGGTGTCCTGCTTTCGATCGAATCCGGCCGGCGGCTCGGGAAACGCCGGCACGTCGTCGGGGTTCAGCACGATCGGGCCACCCGATCCGCGCGGACCTCCACGACGCCGGTCCTGCAGTGGCTGCGTGCGTTGTGCCAGGGTTGTGACACCAGAGTACGGATACATCGATACCGTCTCCCACGCGAGCTTTTGCAGGATCGCGTGCTGGGCGTCATCGACGCCGCGTTCGTTGAGCTTCAAGCCCTCCGGACTGACGCGGTAGATCGCCGCGAAGTTGCAGTACGCGGCCAGTGCCATCACGTGTCCCAGACCGTGGCCAATGGGATCGCGGAAAAGCTTCGATTGAGTCGTCACGCCGGGAAACTTGCCGTCCACAATCAAGGCTCTCAGCTTCACGACCGCATCGCCGACGGGGACGATGCAGACGGCGCGCTTTCCGTGCAGCTTGTTCAGATCGTCCGCCTGAGCCTCCAGTTTCTTTCGCCACTCATCGACAGCCGCTTGCAGGTCTTCGATCTTGGCATCGTCGCGCTGGGCATTGTCGGTGATCCGCCCTGAACCCGTCGGGACATCAAACGGAAACCAGGAAGCCTGGACGAGCAACCGCAGATTCGGATTGTGCTTCAGCCCCAACTCGGTGAATTTCGCGATTCCTTCGTCGGGGATCGCGACGTGGGCCGCCATCGTGAAGACATCGACCTCACCGCTGGCGAGCGCCGGTTTGGCCTTGTTCATTCCGTCGGCCAAGTCCCAGTGCTGGATGACGCGCGAGCCGCCGATTCCCTGCTGTCCGGCAAGCTTGTGCCCTTGTATGCCCGCCGACTTGACGAGCTGTTCGATCTGCGGAGGCACAAACATGTGAAAGCTGTGCCCGGTGTAGAAGACCCGCAGGCCCGGCGGCGTCTTGGTGTCCTCGGCCACGGCGATACCGCAACCGAGTAATGCCAGAAAAACCGCACGTCGAACCAATGCCGCCAACCGCTGCGGGGGCTGCCCATACATCGTCGTCACAAATCGCATGTTTTCAGACTTCCACTCGGGTTTGTTCCAGCACGGCCAGCACATCAATCATGGTGGGTCGAGCCAACGGATCTGGATGCAGACACAACGCACAGGCCGAACGCAACCGTTCGGGAACAGCATCGTGAGGTGATTGGAACAGGTCGGCAGGACGACCGACAGGATACCTCGCGGCCAATTCGGCGGGGCTGCCTTTGGAGTGTGGAGTCTCGCCCGTGAGCAGTATGTCGAGGACGGCTCCCCAACCAAAGACATCGGTGTGCGGACCGATCACTCCGCACGAGCCATCGTGTTGTTCGGGAGCCATGAACGCAAGCGTCCCCCCGTCAACCGAGTGTCTGTCGTTGGCGGTTATTCGCCGCGCGAAGCCGAAATCGGTCAGCACGACTCGCCCGTCGGGAGCGAGCAACAGATTGCTCGGCTTGAGGTCGCAATGCACGACGCCGTGTTGGTGAGCGTGTTCCACCGCCAGCGCGGCATCGGTCATCCACGCCGTGATGTCCCGTGGCGAGAGCCGCCCCCCGGTCGATCGGCTGCGTTCGAGAATCGTCTGCAGGTTCGGGCCGTCGATCCAATCGAGCACGATGAAAAACCCGCCGTGAGGTGCTTGTCCAAGGCCATGCACAGTGGCGATGTTCGGATGCTCCAGGCCCGCCACCAGCGTGGCCTCTTCGCAGAACCGCTCGATCCGTTCGGGATGGTTCTGGTGTGTGCGTCGCAGATATTTGACCGCCACTTCGCGCCCGCGGCTCTTCCACCACGCGCGATACACCTTCCCGGTCAGGCCCTCGCCAATGTGCTGATTGAGGAGGAAGTCGGCGTAGTCGAGCGTGGCGACATCACGGAAATCCATAACCAAAGTTGGTGAGCCGGGTGGCGTCAGCCCCCCGACGTGGGTGCCACGCGAATAAGTCCGGGGGCTGGCCCCGCCCCGCTCACCAGATTACAAGCCCGGGTCGGGCAC
>JANMLE010000257.1:0-1464 GCA_031372385.1 Planctomycetota bacterium
GTTCATTGAAGTGTCGCCCTCCGGGCTGATGTGGTCTCTTCGCCGCTCAACCCACGGTTCGCGCCGTGGGCTACCATCTGCCGCCCTCCGGGCTAAAACCACTACGACCACCGGCTGGTCGGCACGATGGACTTGTCCGCATGACCGACTGGTCGCGCGGTCGGTCGGATCACTTCTTCAAATCAACTCGACGATGACCGTTTGGTAAGGGGCACTATGTCGTCAATCCATTCACGCCTTGGTTCTGCTGTCTGTCTCACGATGTTGCTGGCCTCTGCATGTCTTGCCGCGGAGACCGGCTATCAGAAGGACGTGATTGTCGCGGAGCCGACGCGGTTGGACTGGACGTTTGTGGTCTCGAACCAGAGCGTTGTCGATCCGCCCGCAGACTGGCTGCGCGGCTATGATTCGCGGCAGCAGCGCTACGAACTGTTTGTCCCGCCGACTCCGAAGGGGAAGAACGACGGACTGCCGATGGTGCTGTTCATCTCGGCGGGGGACGCGCCGGCCGGTTGGAGTCAGCTTGAGTCGGTCTGCAAGCAGAAGGGGATTCTGTTTGCCAGTCCCCACGGCGCGGGGAACAACACGCCGATGCCGCGCCGGGTGCGCCTCGTGCTGGATGTGCTGGACGATGTTCGGCGGCAGCATCGGATCGATCCCGATCGGACGTACATCGCGGGGTTCTCGGGAGGCGGCCGGGTCGCGTGTGCGATCGCCTTCGGTCTGCCGGAACTGTTCGGCGGAGCGATCCCCGTCTGTGCCGGCGGTGAATTGCGCGAAGAGCCCTGGCTGCGACACCGGGCCATCGATCGGTTGAGCATCGCGTTTCTGACAGGGACCGAAGACTTCAACCTCGGCGAAGTGGAACGGTTTCGCGGACCGATGTTCACCGACATGGGGATTCGCACGAAGGTCACGGTCATCCCCAAACTGGGGCACGGCATCCCCGACGCGAAGTCGTTTCAAACGTCGCTCGAATGGCTCGATGCCGGCGCGGCGGATCGGCGCGAACTGGCGAAGCGCCATCCGGCCAGTCGCCTCGCCGCCGATCAGGGGCCGGGCCGCGAGGAACTGGCGAAGTCGCTGCTGGCCGAGGGGGAGAGTCGCCTCAAGGACCGTAAGACGGTCTACTCGGGACTGATGCAGTTGCACGGAGTCATAGCCCGTTGGCCCGATCTCGCCGCAGGTGAATCGGCCAAGCGCATCCTGCTCGACTACGAGCGCCGGGCTGACAAGCCGTGGGAGGCGGATGACATCGCCGAACAGCGCAAGTTCCTGATCGCGCGTGCTCGCGCACTGGACGCCTATGCCTCGGGCAAGCTCCCGGATCAGTACGCGAAGCAACGCCCCGACATGGCCAAGGCCGCGATCGAACTCTGGGACACCGTGATCCAGGATGGTCAGGACGCGAAGGCGGCGACGGAAGGCAAACGCCGCGTTCCGGTTTTGCAAAAGCTGATCGAG
>JANMLE010000736.1:0-6426 GCA_031372385.1 Planctomycetota bacterium
CAGAGAGTTCGCAACGACTTGATCGTAGTTCAACTTTCTGCCTCTCTCTAACAGTCTCGCGGCTATCCCGGATGAGGAAGAAGGAGACAGAAAGAGAGAGGCGGAAAGATTGCTGAGTCTGGTCCGCCATTCTCGAGCGTAGAGAACGCACAGGTTCAACGACAACGGTTGAGAGTCTCGCCTGACTTCGCACTCCTGTTTCAGCCTTCGGACTCCGGCCTTCCGCCGAATTTGCGCACTTCTCTTGGCCGGATCGGTGGTGCCGCTAGAATCCCTCCCTCCAAGTTGTCGCGCACCCGCTGAGCCGTTTCGGCTCTGACGGGGTGCGTCTGTTTGCGCGTCGCCTCCGAATGGACGTCTCCTCGATAAGGCATTCCGCACGATGGTCTCCACTGACACGGCTGCGGTGAATCCGATCGCGAACCTGGCTCCGCGTCTGCTGCATGCGGCGGGATTCCACGAGGCCGTCGAGTCGCTGTGCGCGGGGCGCGGTGTCACGATCGACGGGGCGTGGGGTTCGTCGTCGGCCTTGGTGGTGTCGGCGCTATCGGGTGTCGCGCCGAGTTCCGTGCTGGTCGTGCTACCGCGCGAACGGGAACTCGATGACTTCGCGGCGGATGTCGCTTCGTTTGGAATCGCGGACGGAGGATGGGCGCTCTTGCCCGTCCCGGCTGTGGTCGACGGGAAGACGACAGCGGCTGAGATGACGATGGGCAGGAGCACACTTCCTGCGATTCTGCCGGCGTGGCCTTCGCTGCCGCGGGAACTGAGCATCTCGGATCCGATTCTCGGCAGTCGGCTGCGGGTGATTCGCAGCTTCGAATCCGACGCACCGCCGCGCGTCGTCGTGACGACCATTCAAGCCCTGTTGCAGCCGGTGCCGAGCCGTGCCGAGCGCCGCGTCGCCAGCCGCCTGTTACGAGTGGGCGAGGATCTCGATCTGAACGACATGGCCGCGTGGCTGATCGGGCGCGGCTTTGAACGGGTGACGGCGCTGGAAGTCCCCGGCGAATTCAGCATTCATGGCGGCATCGTCGACATCTTTCCGCCGGACTCGGCCGACCCCGTGCGCGTGGAATTGTTCGGAGATGAGATCGAATCGATCCGGCTGTTTGATGTGGAATCGCAGCGCAAGGTCGCGTCTGTCGATGAGATCGCGATCACGGTGTTATCTCCCTCAGACAGGGTGTTGTCTCCGTCGGATCACGGTCGGTCAGCGGTTGCGAGTGCCGTCGAGGGATCGGCATCGGTCGACTCACACATGTCACCACTGATTGCAGCGGGCGAACACATTCTCGATTCGCTGCCCGCGGACGCGTGGATTGTTCTGGTCGAGATGGAAGAGGTTGTCCGCGAGGGGCGGCAGTATCTCGACCGGCTGTCCGACCGGAAGGGGCTGTTCAGCGTCGAGTCGACGATGGAGCGCTGTGGCACCCGGCCGCATGTGAATCTCGCGCCGCTGGTCGCAGGCAGCTATGCGACGACGTGCCATTTGCAGACCGAGTCGATCGAGCGATTCGGCGGGGCGAAGGGCGAGGCGCTGCGGGAACTCGAACGGGTCGTGCAGCAGGACGAATCGGTGCTGATCGCCTGCCACAACGAAGCGGCCCGGCAGCGTCTGACCGAATTGCTCGCCGAGATCTACAACGATCCCAGTTTGATCGCGGCAACAACTCCGCAGCAGACAGGCGGGGCCGCGCCGAAGAATCAGCCACCCCCCGCATCCGCACCGACCGGCCCGCCGTTGCGCCGTTTCCTGCGCGGCAAGGCGGACTCGGTGGCAACGGCAACGGCCGCGACAGGCGACAAGGTGACTCCCGAAGTTAGTCCACCTGCTGTGAACTCGGGCGCGGAATCGCCCACGATCCCAGTACCGCCGCGCGAGCATCCCTTTCAACGCCGCGTCCACTTGTGCGTCGGGCATGTGACGCACGGGTTTCGACTCGTTGCCGACAAGATCGTGGTGCTCAGCGACAACGAGTTGTTCGCGCGGACCGAAGTCCAGCGCGCTCCGCGCAAGAAGCGGATCGAATCCCGCGCCATCGACACGTTTCTCGATCTGTCCATCGGCGATCTGGTCGTTCACCTGTCGCACGGCATCGCGCGGTTTCGCGGCATGGAACTGCAAAAGAAGGGGGGCGTGCTCGAAGAAAGCCTGGTGCTGGGCTTCGCGGACGGCGTGAAGATGTACGTGCCGATCTCGCTGATTCATCTCGTGCAGAAGTACGTCGGCGGCGCGAAAGCGTCGCCCGAGTTGTCCAAGATCGGCGGCACGAGTTGGACCAACAAGAAGAAGCGGGTCGCCGAGGCGGTGGGGGACATGGCCGCGGACATGATCACGTTGCAGGCCGAACGTGATCAAAAGCCCGGTCTCGCCTGCCCGCCCGACAGCCACTGGATGGAAGAGTTTGAGGCCGAGTTCCCCTACACCGAAACGGACGACCAGTTGCGGGCGATCGCCGAAACCAAGGACGACATGCAGCTCCCGCGGCCGATGGACCGGCTGATCTGCGGCGACGTCGGCTACGGCAAGACCGAAGTCGCCATGCGGGCGGCGTTCAAGGCGGTCGATGCCGGACGCCAGGTCGCGATCCTGGTCCCGACGACCGTCCTGTGCGAGCAACACTTCCGCAGCTTCAGCGAGCGGATGGCCGAGTTCCCCGTGTCGATCTCGTCGCTCTCGCGCTTCCGTTCACCCAGCGAAACGCGCGAAGTCTTGGCCGGTCTGGCCGCGGGGACGATCGACATCGTGATCGGCACCCACCGACTGGTCAGCAAGGATGTGAAGTTCAAGGATCTCGGTCTGTTGGTCATCGACGAGGAACAGCGGTTCGGTGTCGAGACGAAAGAGTTGCTCAAGCACCTGCGTCTGGAAGTCGACGTGCTGACGCTGTCCGCCACGCCGATCCCGCGCACGCTGCACATGTCGCTGGTCGGCGTCCGCGACATCTCGAACCTCGAAACACCGCCGCAGGACCGGATGGCCGTGCAGACGCGGGTCTGCCGCTGGGACGGCGAGCTGATCCGCTCCGCCATCATCCGTGAGATGAACCGCACCGGGCAGATCTACTTCGTTCACAACCGCGTGTACGACATCCAGTCGATCGCCGACAAGATTCACGTGCTGGTCCCCGAAGCCACGATCGACATCGTTCACGGTCAGATGGACGAGCATTCGATGGAAGCCGCGATGGTCGGATTCGTCGAAGGCCGAACGGACATTCTCGTCGCCACGACGATCATCGAAAGCGGACTCGACATTCCCAACGCCAACACGATCTTCATCCACCAGGCGGGCAACTACGGCCTGGCGGACCTGCATCAGTTGCGGGGCCGTGTCGGCCGGTACAAGCACCGGGCTTACTGTTACCTGCTGCTCGAAGACGGAAAGATGCTCACGCCGCAAGCATCGCGGCGACTGAAGGCGATCGAGGAGTTCAGCGAGCTGGGGGCGGGCTTCAAGATCGCGATGCGCGACTTGGAGATCCGCGGCGCGGGCAACATCCTGGGGACCGAGCAGAGCGGCCACATCGCGTCGGTCGGCTATGAACTGTACTGCCAGTTGCTGGAGAATGCGGTCCGCGCGATGAAGCGGCAGCCGATCCGCGAACATCGCCACGTCGAAGTGACGCTGCCCGTCTCGGCCTTCCTGCCACCGGACTACGTTCCCGACGGACGGCCCAAGATTGAGATGTACCGCAAGCTGTCGAGCATCTCGTCGCTCGATGATCTCGCGGAATTGAAGGACGAATTCCGCGATCGCTTCGGCCCGCTCCCCGATCCGGCTGAAAAGCTGTTTCTCGCGCGCGAGCTGCAATTGCTGGCCATGCGCTGGCAGATTCACGACATCCATCTGGAGCCGGGATATGTGATCCTGGGTTACCGCAATCCGAAGCTGATCGCCAAGCTGGCGCGACTGACACTGACGCCGCTGCGGATTCTCGATGCGAACGATGCCTGCCTGGTGCTGCCTCCCACTTTGAAGGGAACCAAGGGGTTGTTGCGGCTGCTCAAAGAGACCTTGCAGGCAAGTCCGATCTGAAACTACAACCCCGCGTCCACCGGTCCGGCTGCGCGATGGTGTGTTCACACGGACGCGCAAATCTCCGATCCAAATCCCGAAGCGAATCCCCAATCCCATGTTTCCAATCCCAAGCGGACGTCGCGGACACGTCACCCTCCGGGGTCGCGTTTGGAACATTGGCCTACGGTCGATCATTGGAGGCCATTCTCCGGTCCCCTCGCCCCCGTCTTCGGGGGAGAGGGCTAGGGTGAGGGGGCCGATTGGTCGAGCACCGTCCCAGATTGCGAATCAAGCCCATCGAGTCCTTCGCCATGTATTCGGCGTTTCCTTTGCCGATCGAATCCCCCCTCACCCTAACCCTCTCCCCCCGAAGACGGGCGGGAGACGGGACATGAAATGGATACTGGCCATTTGCCTGATGGTGCTCGGCACCGCGGGTTGCAAGGGCCTGCAGAAAAAACACGACAACCCCGTGTTGAGAGACGCCCCGCGCCGGGTCACGCACATCGAACCCGAAGAGGGAACGCTGCTCGCCGACGTACCACATGATTCGCCGATCGAACCGGTCAAGGGCGAGGGCAATCAACCGGGGTTCAAGCTGGACCCGTGGGAGGGTTGGGAAGACGACACGGCGATCTACAATTCGAAGGTCGCAGCCACGGTCAACGGCGCGCCGATCCTCAACGGTGACGTCCTCGACCGCTACAGCGGCTTTCTGATCTCGGTTCGCGAGGACATGCGGAAGAAACGGGTTCCGCCGGAAGATTACATCAAGCTGCGCGAGGCGTATGTCCAGCGCGACCTGAACTCGCACATTCAACGCCGGTTGCTCGTCGAATCGATGAAGTCCAGCCTGAAACCGGAACAGATGAAGCTGCTGAATGAACATCTCGAAACACTGTTCGAGCGCGAAGTCGACAAGCTCAAGCGGGAACTGCAAGTCTCCACGCGGACGGAACTGGAACTGGAACTGAACAAGAAGGGGACCACCCTTCAGAATGTGAAGGACAGTTTCGCCACCGAACGGATGGCGATGGAATTCGTCGCCATCAAGATGGACAAGGCCGAGCACATCGACCGCACGGACCTGCTGGACTACTACCACGCCCATCCCGACGACTACGCCATCCCGTTGAAGATTGAATGGGAGCAGATCCAGATTTCGTTCGTCGACAACTCATCCAAGGCCAAGGCTCAGGACCGGATGAAGCTGGCGCAGCGGGAACTGGCGGGCGGTGCTCCGTTTGATGCTGTCGCCAAGAAGTACTCGGACGGCCCTTCCGCCAAACAGGGCGGAGCGTGGGAGGCGATGGAAGCTGGCAGCCTGGCGGACACCAAGTTGGAAAAGATGCTCTTCGAACTGCCGGTCAACCGGATGAGCGGCATCTACGAGGGACCGACGGAATTGCAACTCGTGCGGGTCACGTCGCGGCGGGAGGCGGGACGAATCCCCCTCGGCGACGTTCAGGATGAAATCCGCCAGAAGCTGGAACTCGAACAGAACAAGAAGCGGTCGCAAAAGTTTCTCAAGAGCCTGGCGGAAGACGCCGTCGTGGAAACGAAGTACGACACCGCCGGTACCGGGATGCCCGAGTAGCCGCGCGCCTCATGGTGTGTCCGCAGTTCTCCGTTGTTCGGCGCGATCTGCGCCGGCTCCGGCGACGCATGTCACTCGCGGTGGAATTTGACGTAGCTGAATTCGCAAGAATTCAGTGGACTGGCTGAATTCTTGCGAATTCAGCTACGTCGCCCAACGGGCATTTCTGGCCGCGTGGAGGATATACTGCGCCGCCGCCATCGCCCGGGCCTTCCCCGGTTCCACGACTACCACCTTGTAAGCCGCACGCCACCATGCAAGTCGTCATCACCGCCGTCGGTCCCGACAATCGCGGACTGGCCGATCCCATCATCCATCACGTCACCGGAGCCGGGGCGAACATCTTCGAAATCCAGATGTACGACCACGACTCCGAACGCCTGTTCGCGATGCTGCTCCGTTGCGACTGGCCCGCCGAAGCGGCTCCGATCGCCACCCTCCGCACGCAAATGGAACAGATCGGCCAAGTGAAGAACCTGTCGATCCGAACCTGGTCGCGCGACGAACGGAGCGATCCCCCGCGACTGGCGATCTGCACGACCTACCGCCCCGAACCCGCCTTGGCGGTCCTGCGTTCCATCCGCGACAAGCGGCTGCGCGCGACCCCCGCCGTGATGCTCGGCAACCGCGATGCGTGCCGCGGCGTGGCCGAGCAGTTCGGCGTCGACTGGCACCACATCGGCAACGCCAGCGGAGTCCCCGACAACGACCAGATGATCGACATCTTCGACCGCTACCAAGTCGACTACATCCTGCTGGCCCGTTACATGCGCGTGCTCCCCGCCAGCACCTGCTGGCGCTTCGC
>JANMLE010000283.1:0-1914 GCA_031372385.1 Planctomycetota bacterium
TACGGAACAGTCGGCGCGGTGAGCCTCGATGCTGCGGGCAACCTGGCCGCCGGAACGTCGACGGGCGGGATGACCAACAAGATGGCCGGCCGCATCGGCGACTCGCCGATCATCGGCGCCGGCACCTACGCCGACAACGACGCCGCGGCGATCTCGTGTACCGGTCACGGAGAATTCTTCATCCGCTACGCGGTCTCGCACGAGATCGTCGCGCTGATGAAATACCGCGGCCTGTCAGCCGCCGCCGCGTCGGACGAGGTCATCAACCGCCAACTCAAGAATGCGGGGGGAGAGGGTGCCGCCATCGTGCTCGACAAGTCCGGCCGGTTCGCAACGGCCCGCAATTCCGAGGGCCTCTACCGCGGCTGCATCACCCGCGACGGAACAATCCACGTGCGGCTGTATGAGGATTAACCCGGATATTCACCACGGAAAACACGGAAAGTCACGGAAGGGAAGAAGAGCAAGAAGTTGCGTGAAAGCTCACATCCTGCTCGACAAACGGAGTGCAACGCGGCCACTTGCGGCAGCTCTCCTACTTCCGTGAGTTTCCGTGTTTTCCGTGGTTCCTCATACCTGTTCAAGATTGTCGCGCTGGTCTGAATCCCTGCGACAAAGAGTGGTCCTCTTCGTCACTTCGTGTTCTGAATGCGATACAGCGCCTTGTCTGTCCGCAGGAACAGGGCCCCATCCGCGGCGGCGATGCTGGCTAGCGACCGGCCAGGGAGCGAGTTGACCGCTAGTTCCTTGTACTCGGCACTGGACGGTTCGACCACGTACGTCGTTCCCGCTTCATCGAGCAGGTACATGCGGCCATCCGCCAGCAGCGGTGACGCGGAGAAGTTGCCGCCCAACCGCTTCTGCCAGTATTGCTCACCCGACTTCGCGTCCAGGCACTGGGCGATGCCGTTGTCGCTGACGATGTACAGGTTCTGCCCCAAGAGCAGCGGCGAGGGATTCAGCGGCGCGCCGCGCTCCAGCTTCCACGCCATGTGCGTCTCAGTGACATCCCCCTCGCCCGTCGGCTTCACCGCGTACAGCCACGGCTTGTCGTACCCCGAACAGAGAAAGACCAGCCCTTCGCCGTACACCGGCCGCGGGACGTTCGAGTAGCCCTTGGGATACCGGAACCGCCAGATTTCCCGGCCCGTTTTCGGTTCGTAGCCCATCGCCCATTCGCCGCCGGTGCTGACCAGTTGCGTCTTGCCGTCGACCTCGATCAACAGCGGCGTCGAATACGCCATCGCCCCGTCGCGCGCGGTCTTCCAGGCTTCCTTTCCGGTCAACTTGTCCAGCGCGGTCACGTACTGCACGTCGGTTCCGTCACAGGCGAGGATCAGCAGGTTGCCGAACACGACCGGGCTTCCCGCCGGTCCGTGACGGTGGTTGTACTTCTGCTCTGCCTTCCAGATGACCCTGCCATCCCGGCTGAGACACGCCGTGCCGAGCTTCCCAAAGTGCGCGTACACCCGGTCGCCGTCGATCAACACCGACGGCGACGCATAGCTGTTCTTCGAGTGAATCTTTCCCGGATCGTCGTGATGAAAGATCTCTTCATTGAGCAGGATCTTCCCCGACGACTTGTCCAGGCAGACGATCCGCAGCGACTTCCCGCCGTCGGTGGCCGTGGTGATCCAGACCTGCGACCCCTCGATCGACGGAGTGGACCAGCCGAGTCCGTCGATCTCCGTCTTCCAGCGGATGTTCTCGGTCTCGCTCCACGTCACCGGCAGGTTCTTCTCCGCCGAATGCCCCTCACCGCCGGGACCGCGAAACTGCGGCGAATCACCGGCACCGACGATGGAAACCGTCAACAGGAAAGCGAAGAAATTGAAAACCGCAAATTGATAATTGCAAATTGCAAATTGAGAAGTGACGCGTCGCCTATTCTGTTCGTCCACCGTCATCGTCCGC
>JANMLE010000301.1:0-4110 GCA_031372385.1 Planctomycetota bacterium
CCTGGCCAGCACCGGATGGCTGTTGGTTGGAAGCGTGTCCCTGGCGCGGGCGCGCGGGTTTGTGCGGCGCGAACGTCAACGGCCGTTTCGCCGACAGTTGCTGTTCGCCCTGGCCGCCGGGACGCTGTTTGTGTCGACCCAAACCTACGCGCTGACCTGCCTGATCCGCCAGCAACCCCCCGAGGACGTGCCGGTCGGAGCGGGTGCCTTCGTGGCGGTGATGGCGGCCCTGCACGCGATGCATTTCGTGGTCGCCCTGATGTTCCTGGTGTTCGTCACAGTCCAGGCGTTCGCGGACCGCTACGACCACGAATACTTCTGGGGCGTCACCATCTGCGCGTGGTTCTGGCACATCCTGGGCGTCGTCTGGCTGCTGGTGCTGGCAGTGATCGGGATCGCATCGCTGCGCATCGAATACTGATCCGCAGCGTGAGCGGGGAACGATCCGACCGCAATGAACGGCGAATCGCGACTACGGAAAGACCCAGATTATTCACCACGGAAAACCCGGAACGCCACGGAAGGGAAGAAGAGCAAGAAGCAAGAAGTTGCGCAGTTCTCATTCTTCACCCCGAAGGGGCAGGGCTTCCGAGGTGTGAAATGCCGAGAATCCAAGCCTGTAGCAGAATTCGCAAGAATTCGGACGATCAGTCAGACGATCCGAATTCTTGCGAATTCGGCTACAAACGTCGAAGAACACCACCTCGGAAGCCCTGCCCCGAAGGGGTCACGGAAACGAGCCTGGGGCAAGCGACCAACGGGAGAGAACAGGCGTCAATGTGTTGTGCCCTGAAAGGGCACCGGAAATGTTGTCAGGTTCCTTCGCTCATTCAGAGCGATTTGATCTCACCGCCTCGACGCCCCAGGGCGGCGCTCCGAAACGTCGCTGGCCCTGGGCTGGTTTGCGAAACCCCTTCGGGGAAGGTGCAAAGCGCGCAACCCCAACACTGACGCTGCGGGTTACTACCGCAACCGGTCTTCGCGCAGGATCGGGGCGAGTTCTTCGACGAAGTCGTTCACGTCCTGGAACTCGCGGTAGACCGATGCGAACCGGACGAAGGCGACGTGATCGATGGCCCGCAGGGCTTCCATCACCTTTTCGCCGATCTCCCGTGACGGGACTTCGCGTTCGAACTGTTCGTAGAGCGAGGCTTCGATGTCGGAGATGATCCGCTCCATCGTTTCGTCGCTGATCGGCCGCTTGTAGCAGGCTTTTTCGAGCCCCGATTTGATCTTTTCACGGTCGAAGGGGACGCGCGAGCCATCCTTCTTGATGACCTTCAGCGGCGAATCTTCGATCTTTTCGTACGTCGTGAACCGCCGGTCGCAACTCAGGCACTTGCGGCGGCGACGGATGATGAACTGCGTGCTGGCGCGCGAATCGATGACGCTCGTTTCTCCATTCCGACAGAACGGGCACATCATGTTCGAACGCTCCTTCTTCCACCCAAAGGTGTCTCATTCCGGCAGTGGCTTCCCCTTGGTCTCGGGCGCGAACGGCAGCGCCACCAGTCCCAGCAGGAAGATCGCACTCATCGTCACCCCCGCCGGTCTCATCGGCTCCGTGTAGCCCGAGAAGACGCCGGCGCTCAACGCGCCCAAAGCCAGCGGACCGGAAGCGGCGACGAATCGGCCGACATTGTAGCAGAACGACGTCCCCGTGCTGCGGAGGTATGTCGGAAAGAGCTCCGGGAAATAGATCGCATAACCGCCGAACAACGCCAACTGGCAGAAGCCCATGATGGGAATCATCCAGAAGATCTGACTGAACTCTGTGAGGTATCCAAACACCATGACGGTGCTCAGTAATGCCAGGACGAACGACACCGCAAACGCCGGTCGGCGACCGGTGTAATATGTCACGTATGTGAAGCCGTAGATCCCGAAGAAGGCGCCGATGTTCAGCATGACGGATGTCATGGCGGCCCAGAAACCGAGCTTGCCACCCAGCCGTTTCGCCCGTTTGATGATCCGTTCGGAATGCTGCTGGATTGTCCCCGCGGTCGCGGTCGTCTTGTCACCATCCGCAGTTGAAGCAGTCAGGTATTCCAGCCGCCGGACCTTCTCTTCGTTGGTTTGCTCGAGGTCGCCGACAACATCCGCGGCTGCCAGAGATTGCCCCGCCTTGCTGCGACTGAGCAACTTCGAATAGATGGCCTCGGCGTCCTTGTTTCCGGGGGTCAGGCCGAGCAACTGGGCTGGTTGCGCCGTTTTCTTCGGCTCAGAATTCTTGAGCACCGACGGATCGTTCGTGGCGACGATCAGTCGCAGGAACTCACGGTCCTTCTCGGCTTCGCCGTTCTTGCGGAGCTCCAATTCAAAGGTCTTGCGGAAGATCGACCGATTCAGGTCGATGCTGAAGAAACCGATTCCCCAGAGACCGATGACACCGGACGCTGCCATCATCAATCCGACCAGCGCGTTCTTTCGCCAGCGCGGATTGCCGAAAAGCTGACTGTACGATCCCAGTTGCTTCTGGAGTTGTTCCCCCGAAGCCGCCTGCCATTGTTCCGGCTCCTTCAGTCGACGACGAATCAGAATCGCCAGCAGTGCGGGCCCCGCGCCGATTACGAACATGATCCGCCACGCGCTGCCGACCCGGCCGCTCTCCTCCAATTCCGAGAGCACCATGCTGATGATCGCGGCCGAGATATTTCCCACGGCGGACAGTGCCTGCAGCAGTCCCAAGGCGAAAGGTCGTGCCCGAACCGGCATGACCTCGGCCACCAGTGCAACGCCAACGGCGAATTCGCCCCCCACTCCCAATCCGGTCAGGAATCGAAAGACGGAGAAACTCCAGATGTCCCACGACAACGCGCTCAACCCGGTAAATGCCGAGTAAAGCAAGATCGTCAACAACATCGTCTTGGCCCGGCCGACCCGGTCACCCATGATTCCAAACGCGAGTCCCCCGGTGGCCCAGCCGATCAGAAAAATCGAGGTGGTGATTCCCCCATAGAAATCGACGTCCTTTTGCGACGGTGAGACTCCAGGCTCGGGGGCGAGCAACTCCCGCATGGCGGGGACGCGGGCGAGATTGAAAAGCTGCTGGTCCATTGTGTCGAACAGCCAGCCGAGCGCGGCGACGATCAACACGAACCAGTGATAGCGGTTCAGTTCCTTCCACCACGGTCCCGTCGACATCGATGTGTCAGGTCTGACGTCGGCACCTTCAAAGCCATGCATCGGGGATCTGCCTTGCTCGCGGAGAGATCGGTCGGACAAGCGGTGTGACAATACAACCGAATCCGTACGGACCTGCAAGCGCCACCGTCACTGGTTTTTGCCAGAGAGGGGAATCTCATGCAATGCCCAATGGTGACGCACCCAACAGAATTACCGTAGTCCCGTCGCTCCGCCGTCGGGACCGTCGCGGAGGTGGAGTTCACACGGCGGGCACGCACATCGCCGCGCGTCCCGCCGACGGAGCGGCGGGACTACGGTAGGCCGCCGAGTTTGCGTTTCGCCGGGGCCGGGCTCACAATCCCCTGACCATTTTCCATCGAGTTCCAACCGCCAGAGACCGCCGCCGTGAATCAACCGACCGCCGAGGACTTGAATCCTTCCCCACGGACAACCTTCGGACAGTGGATGGCCCTCATCGCCGCGCTGCTGGGATGGATGTTCGACGGTGCGGAAATGGGCGTGTTTTCCATGGTCGGCCGGGCTGCGATCCAGGATCTGCTCGGTCACTCGGGCTCGCCCACCCCCGATCAGGAAAAGCAACTGGGGTTGTTTTTCGGCGTGATTATCGCGGTCTTTCTGGTGGGGGCGGCCACGGGTGGAGTCCTGTTTGGCTGGCTCGGTGACCGGATTGGCCGGGTACGGGCGATGAGTTTGAGCGTCATCACGTACGCGGTGTTCACCGGTCTGTGTGGCTTCGCACAATCCCCGACCCAGTTGGGGGTGCTGCGGTTCATCGCGGCGCTTGGAATGGGTGGCGAATGGTCACTGGGGGTGGCGCTGGTCATGGAGGTCTGGCCGAATCGATCGCGTGCCCTGATGGCGGGGTTGATCGGAGCCTCCGCCAATGCCGGATATCTGTTGGTGGGAATCATCGGCATCGGGTTGACGGCGATGTTGTCCCAGTTCGAAACGTGGCTCAGTGGG
>JANMLE010000330.1:0-5535 GCA_031372385.1 Planctomycetota bacterium
AAGGAATACGGTGAGGCGGGTTGCGTGACATGCCAGTGCGTGCGTGAAACGACACAGTGTTTCTGATGACATTCGACTCAACCTCCTGACTTTCGTGTCTTTCGAGTATTTCGTGGTTCAAGTCATGAATAATCCGGGTTAAGGTCTTGGACCACGTGCGAAATCTGCGACTGAAACTCAATTTGATATCAGTCACTGCTGAAATCATCGGAGACCGGGCACCATCGGGCCCGATTTCATTCCGAGAGGTCACGCAAGCGGACGTTCTCTTGTACATTAGCAGATACTTCCCGGTTGGAGCGGCATTCGATCATTGGTATCCAAGATGCCTGCCCTATGCGGAACGCGACGGAGCAATCGAGCTATTCGCCAAAGCAACCAACGACCGCGGCTTCGAGCCACTGAAGACGCTCTTGAGGATTCCCAACAGGAACGCTCTCATGGACGGGCTTGAGGAACTGTTGAAGAAACCGCTCGACATTGAATTCCGAGCGGGGATCTCAATTCCGAGGATCGTGAACCTCACGGAATTGAACCGCGTCACTGGGCGTACGGTTGGAATGCGTTGATGGTCGGAAGGGACACACAGAACCATTGTCAATGGCGTGGCAGATTGATTCCACGGCATTTCCGATGATCACGCCCATCGAAGACTCTGGGCGTACCACTCAACCAAGAGGCTTTTCGTGAACAGGGATGTCCCAGTCAACTGCCGGCTGGCCGTGTTTCTCGACCGCGACGGGACTGTCGTCGTGGAGAAGCATTTCCTGTCGCGGCCTGACGAGGTGGAGTTGCTGCCGTCGGCCGGGGAGACCATTGCCCGGCTGAATTCAATGGGTGTGGTTGTTGTCGTCGTGACGAACCAATCCGGGGTGGCTCGCGGGTACTTCGCCGAACGCTGTGTTGCCGAGATTCACTCGCGGCTGGACGAATTGTTGGCCGGGTGCGGGGCGCGGGTGGATCGGTACGAGTACTGTCCGCATCATCCCACCGACGGGATCGGCGAGTACCGCATTGATTGCGACTGTCGCAAGCCGCGGCCCGGCATGCTGACGCGGGCCGCCGCCGCGCTGAACGTCGACCTGTCGCGGTCGCTGATGGTTGGCGACCGGCTCGCTGATCTCGAAGCGGGAGCCAACGCGGGATGTCACTCGGCGCTCGTCCGCACGGGCTACGGCCGCGCGGTCGCGCTGGACTTCGACGCCGACGCGCTGCGGTTTCTCGGAGCGTTTGAATCGCTCGGCGAGGCCGTCGAGGCGTGGCTGCGACGATCTCCCAACGCGCCGACCACGACGGCGGTCGGTCCAAACCGATCTTGAGCGGAATCTGCCGGTGTACTAGAACCCGGCGCCCATTTGCCGGCGTTGCCTTAGATGGTCGAGTTCAGCCGACGTGTCTCGGCCGGACGAATCCGCTCGCCGCGTTTCAGGCTCGTCTGGTTTGGATCCGGGTTTGGCAAGGAGGCCACCGATGCGTTCCCTGTTGTGCGCTGTCTTGGTAATCGTCGTCTGCGGCCATGTCGCCGTGCAGGCTCAAGATCGCAAGTTTCCCTATCAGGCGATTGTGGAAACCGACGGGGAATACGTGCGCAGCGGCCCCGGCCCCAGCTTTTATCCGACGGACAAACTCCGCAAGGGAGAGAAGGTCACCGTCCACCGGCACGATCCGGGAGGCTGGTGCATGATCCTGCCGCCGCCGAACAGCTTCAGTTGGATCAAGGCCGACCATGTGCAACGATCCGGCGATGCGGGCGGAGTCCTGAAGGCCAACAACGTGGTCGTTCATGTGGGAAGCTCACTGAGCGCGGATGAGTTCACGACGATCCAGGGCAACCTGTCCAAGGGCGACGCCGTGCAGATTCTGGGCGAGAAGACGTTTCCATTCGAGGACGGTCCGAAGCTGATGTACAAGATCAGCCCCGTCCGGCGCGAGTGGCGTTGGATTCAGCGCAAATCGATCGTGGCCGCCGACGCCATTCAGTCCGAACCGTTCCCTGGAGAACCCGCCCCGCGCAAGAAGCCCGGCCCCGTCGCGGACCAGATTGAACTCGACCCGGACGCGTTCGCTCATCCGATTTCCACCGGTGATTCCGTGACCGGGCCGGGGAATTCGTCGCCTCGAACCCAGAAGCCCCGCGCGACGATCGGGCCACCGACAAGCAGCACTGCCGACGCCAACGGTTTCCTGGACCGGCTCGACACAGTCGACGTGCAGTTTCGGGAAATGATCAAACAGGAACCGTCGACCTGGAACCTGAAGGAGATCGAGCGGCAGTATTCCCAACTCGACAACGAAGCCAGCCTCCCCGCGCAAAGCAAGACCATCGCGCTGCGGCTGGACGCGGTTGCCCGGTATGAAAAGACGCACCGCGAGTATCTCCGTTTCCTGAAGATCAGTGAGGAAGCCAAGCAGCGCGACGCACTGCTCGCGCAACAACAGCGCGAGGCCGAACTGCGGGCACAGGGAGGCAATCCCACGAACGCGCTGCCAACACCGCAACCAAGACCACAACCGAATCCGCAACCGGCCGGTGGCGACGCAATCGCCTCAACAGGCAACGTCGCGGCGGGAGATGTTCCACGGCCGGTCAACCCCGCGAACCCGGCGAACGCCCCCAAATTTGCCGGCGCGGGGATGGTGGTGGCGATGGCTCAAACCTTCCCCGGCGGTCCGCAGTATGCGCTGGTCGCCCCCGGCGGAAAGTTGCTCGCGTATCTGATCCCGTCAGCGGGCGTCGACCTGCGACGCTCGGTGAATCAGTCGATGGGGATCATCGGTGATCGCAGCTTCAAGAAGGAATGGGGAGCCGACACGATCATGGTGCGTGGTCTGCAACCGGTCCAACTGCGCGCCAGTCGATGATCGATTCAGCAGGTAGACGTCGGATCATTCGGAACCTCGGCCTGCTACTTTTTGAGCGTGATCAGTTCGCCGTTCAGCGCCAGGAAATCGACGCGCTCTTCACGTCGCGGGCCCACACGGGAACGACGTCGGAGATGTCCGAAACGATTTACAAGAAGGTCCGCGAGATGCAGGACGAGCTCCGCAAGCACATCCGCGAAATCGTGACCCAGGAATACATGGAAGCCCGCAAGTTCCTCGACCGCCTTTCGCTGGAAGGCCGGTTCCCGATCGGTTGAGCGGTGGCAAATGAGAACTCCGCCGGGCGGCTGTTATGAAACGCCCGGTCTGCATCACAGCTCGGCGGGAGCGCATGTCTCCCGCCGGGCTTTCTTGTTTGTCTACCCGACCAAGATTCCAGACGTTCTTGTGGCGGCCTGTTGCACCCGTTGTCGAGTTCATTGACGAGGGTTCATCACCGGTCCCCATCGTTCTGGAGTCACTCCGATGGCCACGCGGGTTTGGCGGGTTCTGACGACGGTTGCCCTGCTGTTCGGCATGTCCACGAACGGATGGGCTTACAAGAACGCGGGCTTCAAGAGCGAAGCCGAAGCGCAGGAGTACTACCGTCGGCAGCGCGATACGAAGCACCGCGAGCGGGTACGGCAACTGGCGGTTTTCGACGAGGCGATCGTGCGTGATCCGCAGGACGCCGTCGCGCACTACCAGCGAGCCCGCTTTCGTTGTCAGCCGGAGTCTCGTGACTTGAAGTTGGCGCTGGCCGACTTCGACGCCGCCATTCGACTGAAGCCGGACTTTTCGCAGGCGTATTTTCGCCGCGGTCTGGTGTATGCCAACTTGAACGACTACGTCCGCTGCGCGGCGGACTTGGAAGAGGCGCTTCACTTGGATTCGTCGCCATCGTCGCAAAAGATCCGCTACCGTCTGGCGATGCTCTACCACGTTGCGTCGGATGAATCCGTCCGCGATCTGGTGAAGGCCCGCAAGATCGCCGAAGGGTTGGAGATCGTGGAACTTCAACGTCATCCCCATTGTGAATTGCTGGCCGCCATCTGCGCCGATCTCGGTGACTTCGACGCGGCAGTCCGCTGGGAAACCCGGCGTTGGGAGGGACAGCCGGCTGATATCGGCGGCCGGTCCCACCTGGCCGCGTATCAACGGGGTGAAATCATTCCCGAAGTTCGCTGCCGCCTCCGTGATCAACTGCATGTGATTCCATACGACTGACTGGGGACGGGGCCGTGCGGCAACAACGTCAGAGGGTTGCCCGACGCGAAGCGAAATTTGTCTGATCACTCCCGTTCAACAGCCCGTCGCATTCGCGCACCTTTTGATTCGCGCGGAAATCGTTTTCGTCCGCGCGAATCAAAAGGAGCGCGAATGAAGAGGGGGAGGCGTGATCACGGGCCACGGCAGAGTGACACCGTTCGCGTCGCGACAGTCCGTGCAACTCTCGGACGTAGAAAATGCACAGCCGCCAAAGGATGAGAACTGATGACGCGAACAACTTCGAACATTGCGACGCTGCTCGTGTGCGGCTGGCTGATTTGCGCATCCGCAGTGTTGGCGGGTGAGCCCAACTGGCATCCCCGTCACTCGCTGTTGTTGGGTCACGAAAGCCCGCCGTCTGAAGTCGCGTTCAGTCCGGACGGGAAGCTGCTGTTGACGCACGATGGACGGTCGGACCGTTCGGTGCTGTGGAAGGTCGGCCCGCCGCTCAGGGCACAACTCGTTTTCGCGCCGACGGCCAACTTCTCCCCGGTCGCGTTCAGCCCGGACGGAACGAAGGTGATCTGTCTGTCCAAGAAGGGCTCGAACGATCTCCTGTCGTGGAATCTGGCGACCGGGGAGCCTCACGTGTTCGGTCAGTGGTTATCTCCCGTCCGAATCAGTCCGGACGGCCGCTGGTTGGTCGCGGGAATTCCTCCGCTTGGAATCGGAGCTTCCGTCAACGTCTATGATTTGCGGTCGGAATCAAAACTGGGGACGTTCGAATTGTCCGATCCGGGGTTCACGCATGGCGGGATCCTTGATGCCGTCTTTGGACACGACGGACATTCGCTGACGGTTCTCTTCAACGGTCGCCCTGCACGCAGAGCCCGAACTTGGGAATTGCCCTTGGGTCAGGGCCGACCGGCAGTGACGTTTCCTGAGCCCGCTCCCTGGAAGATCGTCGTCGATCCAGACGGGAAGGTCGTTCGGATTGGAAGTGCCAACCCGGACGTCACCTCAGACCGATTCCTGCGCGCGATGACCTTCACCACGGACGGTAAGGTGGCGGCCATCCTGACGGAGACGTCCCTCACCGTGCGCGAGCATCCAGCCGGGCGGGTACTCGCCAGTTGCCCCGTCAAATCGTGGCTCGATCGGGGGCCGTTGAGATTCAGCAGCGACGGCAAACGGGTCGCCACGACAGACCTGCAGGGGCCGGTGGTGCTGGACTTGGAGACCGGACAGGCATCGACCATCCATCGTCGTGCCGGCGACCTGCGCGCTCTGGCGTTCAACGCCGATGACAGTTGGCTGGCTGCGGCGCGCGGGAACTTCATCGAATTGTGGGAGCTGAAGTCCCCCGAAAATCCGGTCGTCCTCGCGGGAGCGATTCCGCTGGTCGAGTCGGTGGCGTTTCATCCCTCGTCGCCCGTGCTGGCCGCGGGATCAGTCGATGGCAGC
>JANMLE010000332.1:0-9659 GCA_031372385.1 Planctomycetota bacterium
ATGCCATCGCAAGAGGCAGCAAGCCCTGTAAATCAGGGGCTTTTTTGTTGCCTGCCCGTTCCGTGTGCTGCGCCTTGCCTACCGTTCCATCGCCGTTCTGCATACAGGGACGCATACAATCTGCACTCACGGCCTTGTCGAAATGGGAGTCGAGAACCTGCAAGTAGTGTTTCTCCGCGATCCGTTCGCTGTTGCCGAGCCATGCTGTGACGACGTGACTCGGGAACATTTCCGTCAGTTCGGTTTGGCACGAGCTTCTGAGGTTAAGCCATGCGCGGGGCCACGGAACGAGCCCCGCGCGCTTGATGATCTTGCCGAACATCGTTCCGAAATTGACGGACCGCCAATCGCCCGTCGCGGCTCCCGGTTTCCGCAGTGACTGCAACACGAACTCCGCGCCCACGGGGGCGAGTTCTTGGGCGTCTTCCAAGTACGGTCGCAATTCGGGAAAGATCGGCACCAGCCGCGTCGCCTTGCCCGCATGGTGTTCGGTCTTGGGGGAGTGAACCAGCATTCGGCCGGATGCAAGGTCGATGTCCTGCCAGCGCAGCAACAGCGGTTCGGACGGCACGCGCAACCCGGCGAAGCGCGACAACGCCACCAGCAACCGCCACTCGGCATTCGGGCAGGCGTCGATCACTTTGGCGATGGTGGCTTGGTCGATGAACCGTTGCCGATCGGGATTCGCGGTCGACCCCTTGCCGACTCCGTCCAACGGATTCGCTTCGATCAGCTTGCGACGAATGGAATCTTTGAAGAATGTCCGGGCCAGCGTACAGCGACGAACAACGGTTGCCGCCGACAGCTTCTCGGTCTTTTGCAAGTGTCGTCGAAA
Source organism: Planctomycetota bacterium (assembly GCA_031372385.1). Taxonomy (GTDB): domain Bacteria; phylum Planctomycetota; class Planctomycetia; order Planctomycetales; family Planctomycetaceae; genus Schlesneria. Next base: position 836 of record JANMLE010000332.1, read on the forward strand.
GTTATCGGCATCACCGGACGTGATGTCTTCGATGAGTCGCGTCGTTCCAAAGAACTCCGTCAGATTACGAACGGTGTGACCGTAGAAAACGAACGTTGCAATCTTCATCTCGTCAGAGCGCCGCGACAGTTAGCCGGCCAGAAACCCGACCAACGTGAGTTGCTTGTTCTCGTCTCTCGGATGGATCAGTTCCACTTTGACGAGCTTGTCTTCCATCACGGATGAGAGACTTTCCACGATGGCGGTCGTTTGGGGGCTGGGAGCTTGGCCAGCCAAGGCGGAATCCAGCAGCCCTTCCACACAACGGGTCATCGATTGCGCCGTTCTATCCGAGACTTTGCCCAGATGAATCGCCCGGCGATTGCCGTCGAGTCCCGTGAAGACCAGCCGCTTGAGTCCGGTCTTGCCGTCCGTCGAGATGGAAGCCATGCGAGAGACCTTTCTGAGAAGTGACCGGACGACAGCAAGCGTGCTTCTCAGTTCCCGCCACACTGCCGCCGGTCAAAGGTGAATCGACTCTACCGAGTTGTTGCCGATCGACCAACGGAGTGTTGATCCAATCATCGGCATTCGACCGGCGATTGCCGCGTCGAGATTTCAGGCAGTCTACGTTGTCTACGTCTACGAAACCTCGGGTTTCGAGCTTGTTCGCGGGGGTTTCGTAGACACGACGAGCGAAAAGCGACGAGTGGAGCGCCCGCCTTTCGCTGGGGGCGGGACAGGTTCCCACTGTCCCGAGACGGCCTTCACCAGTTCGTCGAGAGCGGCTTCCGCTTCCGCCGTCGGTAACGGCTTGAATCGACGATTGAATTGCCGCAGTTCGCGGGCCGTGATGGAACCGCCGCGACGGTCGATCCACTCGACGAGTTTCCGCCGTTCGCTGTCGCCATTGGACTCGGCGAGCATCGCGTAGATGCGTTTCGCCGCTCGACCGAACCAGCGCGACAGCGTGATCCCCGCTTCTAGGCTGGTCAGGTCGACAACCGTCTCATCGGCTTCGCCCGCCGCTGCGCGGGCCAGATGAAGGATCAAGGCGAAGCGCGCCGCTGATTCCTCAACAGTCCCGCCCGTGATTCAATCGTCGTGTCATCAGCCAGGTATCGGTCCGCGACCGGCTCGGCGGGTGACGTTGGCGGCTCGCCGCCCGTCTTGGACCGCTTCCAGACATCCAGCGCCTTGCCGTGCGCCAACTCTTCGGCTCGGTGTTGATTCATCGCGTCCGCATACAATCGAAACGCATCGCGTTGCCGATCCTTGACCGGCTTCAACGCCAGTTCGATCGCAGGACTTTTGAAAGAGCCGCTGTTGCCGACGATGACCGTCCACAAGATTGGCGGCTCGGTCCAGCCGCGTTTGACGAACAGCCGCCGCGTGTTGCCGATCGACGCGGCGAGCATTGTCAGCACGGGGAGCGCGATGAATGACTCGTCACACCCCGGCGACTTCGCGCCCGCGACCACGAATGAGCGCACCGGCTCGGGGAGAGCATCCACGGGGAACGGTTCGAAGCGGTCGACCAGCGGCTCGGGGCGTTCGGGTTCGATGGCGACGGCCGCATCGACCAGAGCTTGCAACTCTCGACGCATCGCATCCGGTTCGGCCGCGCCGCCGTGGGCTTCGATCCATTCGACGAAATCGCCCTTCGGCGGCAGTCCGGGGAGTTCCACAATCTTGACCACGGGGGCGAGAGAGAGCTTCGTCAGGATCGTCGCGACCGCATCCGCATACATTCGTCCGGGTTCATCGTTGTCACGCAGGATCACAACCGCCTTGCCAGCCAGCGGCGTCCAATCGGTTTTGTCCGGCGACTTCGAACCGTTCATCGAGGTGACCGCGACGAGCCCAATCGACCGCGCCGCATCTGCGGTCTTCTCGCCCTCGCACACGTAGACCGTCGCCGCGGTGGTCACGTCTCTGGTCCCGATGTTGTCCCCGTTGCAACGGGACATCTCGCAATCGGAGTTCGTCGCCGCAGTGGCCAAGTCGGGCAACCCGTACAACGGACGCGGTGTGGCCGGACCCTTGAGGAACCAAGCGTCGCCGTGAAGTGACACGGGCCGGAATTCTTTCGAGCCGTCCGCGACGTTGAACCGCAACACCCACGCGACCGGCTTGCCGCTCGCATCGTGGTACGTCCACTGGCCCGCCGGCGGGCCATGCGTCGGCTTCATCATTCGACTCAGCGCCGCGACCGCAGCCGTGGCCGTGGCGAAGTGCTTCCTCGTTGGCGTGGTATCGCGCGCCGGCTTGGCGTTCGGTGACGGCTTCACAGTCGGCTTCGCGGTGGATTGCCGCGGCTCGCCGTTCGATGCCGCGGGCCGTTCGGGGAAAAGGTCGCGTTGTGTGATGCCCAACGCTTCGACTATGGCTTCGGTGGCACAACCGGCGAAACCTTGAGCAAGACGCGCCCGTCATCCCCTTCGTCGATCGACAGGCTGGGGCTCCGATCTTCGTGAGCGGGACCGCACGCCTTCCAACCGTGGCCGTTCGGCTGTGCGTCGGGCGGCTTGGACAACACCAATTCCATCGGGCAGTCGCTCATCGTGTTGCGCCCCTTCGTTGTTTTTCACGCCGATCGGCACGGAATCGGCGAACAGGTCGAGTTGCGTTCGCGCGGGCGAGTCGGTCGCGACCATCGCCGGGAATGTCGGCTCGGGATGAGCCTTGAGCCAGGCGAGCGCCGCGTCGCGATCGACGAGTTGCCAGACTTCGACCTTGCGACCGTGAGTCTCTGGACGCCGTGAGGGCCTCATCCCCACGGACACAATCAGCCCGGCGCGAGCCAGTATCCGGGGAACGGCTCCAAGACACTTCGGGTTGATCGACGGCGGCCACGTCAGCCGGTCATGGATGTCGTCCGCCGTGGCCGTCTCGCGGTCGAGCGTTGTCCGCAGCAACGCCCGCGCACCGGCAAGAATGTACGGGGCACGTTGAGCGATCAGCAGTCGATGAGCGGCATCACGTCGCCGCGTCCCTTCACACGCTGACGCGGGCGACGGGTCGATGGTAGGATCCCTGTGTTGAACTCCAGACGGGCCGCGTACCTTGGCCGGGCGCGGCTCCCGTCGTTTGTGTGGACGGAGAATGAGCAAGACGAGCGATCAGCACGCCGGAGAGTCGGCGGCATCCGTGACAGCGCCCGATTGCGAGGCAATCCACGTCTTGAGCGCGTCGGGCGAGTAGAGCACTCGGCGGCCAATGCGAACCGGCACGAGCGGGCCATTCGGGGCGGTCATCGTGTCCAGGGTGCGAACCGAGACACCCAGCGCAACCGCCGCATCACGACGGGGGAGCAAGAGGCGAGGTACAGCAGGCCGCTCGGGACATTGCACAGCGGCAGGAAGCAAGACAGGGCGACGCATGGGATTCTCCGTGAGAGAGGGACCGATCACGGAGAGCAGTTGTAAGTTCCAGTTCGGACAACAGAATTGTCCGAGGCAATTGTCCGAGGTTTTGCTCAGAGACGCGGCCTGTTCCGCTTGGAAGCATGGACGCGCACGGACGCCACGGACAATTCGACCGCTTGACAGGTCATTTCGTCCGAGAGCGTTTCGCGCAGCGCTCCCGGCTTTTCGTCCGGTTGCGATTCCCAACAAGCCGATCAACTCGCTGGTACGGCGTCAGACCATTCCACGTTGTCAGCAGCAACTCGGCGGCAAGTGTCTTTCGCGTCCATGTCCCCGATTCCCAAGCGTTCAAGATCTTGGCTTCGTCGGGATCATCCTTCGTCATTGGGCCGCGGCGGTTGGCCGGCTTCACACCATCGGCCGGTCGGCGATTCTGTTGATCTAGTACCGTCCAAAGGAAGAGCAACGCCTTCTCTTTCGTGGCGCGTGTCGGAGTGCTGAGGAATTGAAATACGGGGTCGTCGGCGCTTGACCAAGCCTGTCGCACGGCCTCATTGTGTTGTCGGTAAACCGACGTCATCAATTCGAGATAGATCAGAGTTTGCCGTACCCTCGCCGACTTGCGGGCCGTGTCACGCGAACCGCGCGGCGTGTGAAGGGCCATGCAGTTTGTCGTCTTCACGTGATCGCTACTCGAAAACCTCTCGCCGATCTCGTGATGCGGCGTTGCCGAGCCAACGATCAGCGGGAAGATCTCCAACAAGCGAAAGTCCCCTTCCGCGTACCGCCATTCATCGAATGGCACGTCCAACACCCCGCCACCTCTGAACCGTTCGATCAGCCAAATCAGCGTTTGCAGCGGGGTGTACTTGGCCGACTCTTTGATGGACCAAGGGTCGTCGTCTCCCGGTCTTGGAATGGGGTGTACATCCGAAATGGTTTCCACCACGACACCCAACTTGAACAACTGACGATCCTGTTTCGCAACCGCGTTGCAGAACCGCCGCATCATCGACTTCTCGCCACGCTTCCATCCGTTCGGCGGTTTCGCAAACGCCACGTAGTCGGTCGAGTCGTGGGCTGTCGCTTCATCAACCGTTTTGCAGGCGGCAATCAGTAGCTCGGCGAATCTCTCGGGGCGAGTTCCGGGACAGACTGCCGCGGCCGTCTGTTCGACGTTCAAGACGTGAAACCGCCACGGCCATTCCGCAATCGCCTCGTCTGCAAATCTCACCCAATGATCAACCGGGCCATTGTCGTCGCCCATGATGTGAGACTCCAGGTTCGTGAGAAGCGGGCCGCGCGGGAAAGCGAGCGGAACTTGGAACGCTCACTCTCTGCCGCGCCGATTACATCCCGAATAGTTCTTAACCCATTTTGGAACCAGTTCGAGACATGATAGCCAACGGCTCCGCGCCCCACTACAAGTCCGTCAGTCCGAGACTCTCCTTCAGGGCTTCGATGGCACGCATGTGTTGATCTTCCAACTGCCTGTTCCTCGCTCGGTGCGTGCTAACATCGCCCAATCGTTGACGCCTGATCCCACGGTAATAAGTCCACAGCACGCCATAGTTGTTCCACAGGTCGACGAACCTGCTGCGAACGCCTTCCGACAGATGCTGATCCGCCACAATCATCGGCACCAGCGCCTTTGCGCCAGAATCCACGAGCTGCGCATTAGCGGAGTCCACTTTCGCATTCAACAAGGCATGAGCCCGGTAGGTGTCCAACTCTTCCGGTGCTTGTCCCGCTCGGACCAGAACTCGACCCGCACCCGATCCGGTCCAATACGGAAAGTCCAGGTTTCGCCCCGCTTGTCTTGCGCGTCGTCCGCACTCGTTGGCAATCGCAATTTCATCGCTATAGGAGTGCGTGGCCACCAACAAAATACGGGAAGCCGATGCAATTCGACGAGCGACAACCTCCACTTGATGACGTGAAGTGGCCTTTTCGACAACACCCGCGCCTGGTTGTGAAGCGATGGCAACGACACTTCGCACGTCGGACAGCGGCACAGAGAACGCCAAGCCTTCCAGTTCGGTCGCACGCGCTGTGACGACGCCCACCACGTCACCGTAGGAATCGAAAACAGGCCCGCCCGAGTTGCCGGGGTTCACCGCCACGCCCAACTGATAAAATCTCTGTGAGTTGATTTCTGTTTCGGTACTCATGACTCCTCGGCTGACAGCATTCTTGAAAACGTGGCCACCGATACCGGGACTCCCTATCACTGTGATGTCCTGCCCTGGCCGAAACGCGAATGCTTCAGCGATCTTCAACGGAGTTGCTTTTGTGTCGATCGAGAGAACTGCCAGGTCGCGCTGCGAGTCTTCATCCACTAACGGCGCCTTGAGCGGTCCTTTGTCATTGGCCGTTGCGGACGGGAAATGGACTTTGACATTGTCCATGAAGTGATCATCGAGAACGTGCGCATTGGTGATGACCAACCCCTTCGCAATCAAGAACTCTGAACCACTGCTTTCCACGCCTTGGATGAACGCTACCGCGGCTTCCGAGCGAGCTACGATGTCCTCGGTGTTCAGTTCGCGCCCGCCACCGCGAAGGAAGGGAAGGACGACAGAAACTGCAATTGACACAGCGGCGACACCGACGATGACTCGCCACGTCTTCTTGATCTGGAAGGCATCCCATGCGACTTGTCCATGCCACGATGTCCGGTCGTTCGGTGTCTCTGTCGCAGTCGGTTCCCACGAGCGGAACCAATTCGGCTTCGAGGTATTCGTCGGTATCGGGAAACGCGCCGGATGCAAAAGAATCACAGCGTTCGCGGTGGATGCACTATTGTCGGATCAACAAGACCTTTGCATCTTTGGCCGCCGCGGTGCCGGGAAAATGCGCAACGATTTCACTGAGTCGCTGTCGAGCCGCTTCGGGGTTGTTCTTGAGGAGCTGCCTGGCGAGAACCAGTTTCTGGGCGGCCGTGTTTTCCGATTCGCGTTGCCACCACTTGGTCCATTGCTGGACCGATTCGGCAACGTGCGCGGGCGTGGCCGCGTCGTTCGGACCGTGGTCCTCGCCTTTCGCAATCTGGACAAGTGCGAGCCGGCCTTCCTGCTGGATCGACCTTTCGGGATCGTTGAGCAGGTTGATCAGGCTCTGTCCCAGTCGCAGCTTTCTCTGGCGGACAACGGTCACCGCAGCCCACCGACGATCCGCACTGTTGACCTTCGTACCAGCGATCAAGTCCTCGGTCTTGGCGTTACGCACTTCCGGAACTTTCTTGAGCACCCGCCAGCGTTTCCATTCGAGGATTGCGTCGTTCGTTGCAGCCTGGTCCGCGTTGGGGGCCGGGTCGAAAACGGCGTTTCCGGCGAGTTGTGCCAGCGCCTGCCGCGCGATCTGGCGAATCTCCGGCTCGGCATCGCCGAGCAATCCGATCAACGAATCCGGAGTATCCAGCCGGCGCGAAAGTGCGGCGCTAACCGCCGCCCAACGTTCTTCGGGATCGCTGCTACTCATGGCCGCGACGACCAGGTCGGGTGCCAGGGTCTCGAACTTGGACCGCATTTGTTTCCGTCGCAGCGAACCGGACCAGTGCTGGTGGGACAATTCCCATTCGTCCTGTTTTGCTTTCTCCGACGGTCCATAATCGACCCCGCCACCGGCCAGACCGCGAAGTGCGGACCGCGCCTGTTTCCGCACATCGGGTTCGGCATCGCGCACCAATTCGATCAAAGCGTCGGGGATACTCAATCGTCGGCGGGCCGCCATCGTGACGGCAGCCAATCTCTCCGCAGGGTCGGTATTCTGAAACGCGGCCACGAGATCGTCGGACGCTGCGTCGCGGTACTTCTCCAAGCGTTTGTTACGCTCCTGCCACTGCCCCCCGCCTTGGCGTTTGTCGTCCTTGCCCATCAGGTAGGCCGCGATGTTTTCCGCATAGCGAATCGTCCCGGCGGTGTCGGTGACATAGCGGCCCTCTCGCGAGAAGAAATATACTTCGCGCGGCCTTGATTGGGACGTTTAACCGCTACGCCAACGGCGTGCGCGCGATCAACGGTTCGCTCCCCCCTGCGCGCACGCCGTTGGCGTAGCAGTTAAACGACAATGTCTCAGTTTGGGCCGCGCGAGGTATAACGCGTCCATCCACAATCCACGACGACCCGCTGGCCGGGATCGAGCGAGACCGCGGCGAGTATTTGCTTATCGTATGCGGTGAGTACCGTCTGTAAGTGTGTTGTCGGGGCGATGTGGCTGACGGTGATTCCTTCGAAGATGAAGTTCACGTCGGTCAGCAGCGGATGTTCCTCCGCGTAATGTGTCGAACGGTTGATGATGTCGATGCGGGACTTCGAATCGCGCGTCGGGGGATTGGATTTTCCGCCTTGTTCAGGGGAATCTTGTTTCCCTTCCGGGCCTGCGTCCTTGCCCACTTTCCGGAAGTCTTCGAGTGTGATGCCGTGGCCACGCACCGCGATAATGTTGCCTCCCTGATAGTTTCCAGAAATACTGGTTTGATAAAGTCGCCGGGTCAACTCCGTCGCCTCGACGAAATAAGGGGCATTGTCCGCCGCCAAATACAACCCTTTCCCCTCTTGGACGAACGCGACCACGGCTGCATAAGCGGCTGCATCCATGCCGGAGGATCTCCCCGACAAAACCCACAATTGATCGGCTTCATCCAACCACCGCGGCTCAAAGCGGGTGCGCTTCATTTGGATTTCGAAGCCCATTTCTTTGGTTCAACAAACTATTTGGGGGGGAGGGTTTGTTTGGGTTGTCAGCCGTTGAGGATGAACTTGGTGTGGTGGAGTGTGAGGAGTCGTTGTTTAAGTTGTTCGTAGTTTCGGTAGCCGTAGGCGCGACGTTGGAGGGCGCCGATTTTGTTGTTGATGCCTTCCAGGGGGCCGGTCGAGATTCGTTCGTCGTACCAGTTGAGCAGTCCGTAGCGGTGGGCTTGCAGGGTCTTGGCCATTGTTTGCATCTGGCGGATGCCCGAGTGGTTGGCGCGGCGGCACCAGTCTTCCAGAAACTTTTCGGCGGCGCGCCGGGACGGCTGTTTCCAGAACAGCCGCAGTTCCTCCTTAAGGTAGTAGGCGGTGGCCAGCGGCTTGTTCAGTTCGAGGGCTTCGTTCAGCCGGGCCTGGTCTTCGGCCTCGGCGTTCTGGGCAACGTTCTCGCGGCTCATCAGCAGCAGCCAGCGGATTCCCTTGAGGACATCGCGGTGCAGTTGGTCTTTCAACTCGCGGTACAGGTCGCGCCGCAGGGCGGTCAGTTTCTCGTTCATGAGCTTGATCACGTGAAAGTGGTCAAACACCAGTTTGGCTTTCGGCAGATGTTCGAGGACGGCCGCGATGTAGCCACCCGCCATGTCGGTGGCGACGGCTTTGATCTTTGCACCGGCCCGCTTCAGCCGGGAAAAGAAGCCTTTCAGAGCCGCCCGGCCCCGGCCCTTCGTCACCGACACGATCGCCTTCGTGTCCAAGTCCAGGACGATCGTGACGTACCGGTGCGTC
>JANMLE010000349.1:0-2263 GCA_031372385.1 Planctomycetota bacterium
CGAGCAGACGTATGAGCAACCGGGGAAGAAGCCGCTCGTCACGAAGGCGTCTCACATTTTCCGACGCCGCGCCGATGGAACCGGACCGATCGAGAATGTGATGACGGGCGGGATGGACAACCCGGTCGATGTCGTCTTCACACCCGGCGGCGAGCGCATCTTCACGACGACGTTTTTGCAGAACCCCGGCGGTGGGTTGCGGGACGGGCTGATTCACGCGGTGTATGGCGGGGTCTACGGCAAGGTCCACAACGTCACCGACTTTCATCCGCGCACCGGTGATCTGTTGCCGCCGCTCGTTCACATGGGCGCCGCCGCACCGTGCGGGTTGACGCGGTACGAGTCTGAGGTCTTCGGACGTGAGTTCCGCGACAACCTCTTCGCGTGTCAGTTCAACATGTATAAGGTGTCGCGTCATGAACTGGAGTCGAACGGAGCGACATTTGAATCAATGGACTCGGACTTTGTCGTCTCGAACAACCTCGACTTTCATCCGACCGACGTGCTGGAGGACGCCGACGGCAGCCTCGTCATCTGTGATACAGGGGGCTGGTACAAGCTCTGTTGTCCGACCTCGCAACTCGACAAACCGGATGTGCTCGGCGCGATCTATCGCGTGCGCCGGACGGGAGCAGAGCGAGTCAATGATCCGCGCGGGTTGAAGCTCGATTGGGCGAAACTTGCGCCGAACGAGCTGGCTCGGCTGCTCGACGATCCGCGTCCGGCCGTTCAGCGCCGCGCGATCCGCGATCTGGCAAAGCACGACGCGAAGAAGGCCGTCGCGGTGCTCAAGCCGATTCTGACCGACAGGGAAATGGGAGCCGAGGCGACGTTTTCAGGGCTGCTGTTGTATCGACCGCGCGCTTCCGAGTTGGCGAGACTCAACGCCGTTTGGACGCTCACGCGGATCGACACTCCCGTGGCGCGGCATCTTGTGCGCTGGGCACTGTCCGATTCGAGCCGTCTGGTTCGACAGGCCGCACTCAATTCCGTCAGCCTCTGGCGAGACCACGACGCGTTGAGATTGGTGGTCGGTTTGATGAGACACTGCACCATGCAGAACCGGCGACTCAGCGCCGAGGTACTCGGCCGCCTGGGTGACAAGTCCGTCGTTCCAGACCTACTTGAAGCCGCCACCAATAAGTATCTCCAAGTCAACGATCGCGGCCGTCGCGATGGCTCTCGATTGCTGGAACACGGGATCACCTTCGCCCTTATCGAGATCGCTGATCCGCAGGGAACCGCCGAAGGATTGAAGAGCGATCACTCGACGGTGCGGCGGGTCGCGATGATCGCCCTCGACCAGATGCCTGGTGGCGGCCTGAAGGCGGACCAAGTCGTGCCGCTGTTGTCGTCCAATGACCCGATACTGCGCGAGACCGCAATGTGGCTGGTCACTCGTCACAGCGAGTGGGGAGACGAAGTCGCCGGGCACTTGGGATCGAAACTCGGCCAAAAGGGATGGACGAGAGAGGAGTTGGCCAATCTGAGCGAACTGCTGGGACAATTCGCCGCCACACCGAGAGTCCAGGCTCTGCTGGCGGCCAACGTCGGCAGTCCGATCGAACACGATGTTCACGAACAACGGGTCTCAATTTGCCTGAGCGCGATGCAGCAATCGGGTCTGAAGGAGATGCCCGCCGCGTGGCTGGCGGCGATCACGAAAATCCTTTCTCCGGAAAGCCGCAGCCTGACACGGGTGAAGCAACAGGCAATCTTCGTCGTTCGCGCGCTGCCGCTTCCAAAAACAGGGACCGACGCGCTGGCCGCAGGCTTGAAGGATTTCGCGGTGCGGTGTCACGCGGACGATGACAAACGGATCGACGCCATTGCGGCATTGCCGGCGGGGACCGAGTTGACCGACCCGAATCCGCTGAACGATCTGTTTGGCATCGCGGTCGACCGACTCGGTGAACAGGCCTCGGTGGCCGAACGTTCTGCGGCGGTGGAGGCGTTGCTCAAAGCCAAACTGAGTGCGACGCAACTGGCGGCGCTGGCCGATTCGATCCCGCGCGTCGGGCCGCTCGAGCTGAACCGGTTGCTTGGCGTCTTTGAATCATCCACGGATGAGTCGGTCGGCACGAAACTGGTCGCGGGGCTGAAACAATCGCCCGTGCTGACAAGCCTGCGCGTGGACGCGGTGAAGCTGAGGCTTGCCAAGTTTCCAGCGTCCGTTCAACAGCAGGCCGAAGCGCTCTACGCGGCCATCAATGTCGAAGCGGCCAAGCAAAAAGAGCGGCTCGACGAAATGGTCGGTCTCGCG
>JANMLE010000373.1:0-5448 GCA_031372385.1 Planctomycetota bacterium
CAGGTCGAGCGTTCGGGCCGTCTCATCGAGGACTACCTCGTAGCTCTCGTGCCGAAGAAGAATCGCTGCTAGTTCTTCGGGCTTTGCCTCGATTACGTCAGCAAACGCACAGGCTCTGCGTTGAACATCGTCAAAGTCAATTGCGACGGGATACTCGCGGTTTAACCCCATTGCCGCCTTTCGTTTTGCAACAAGCGCTCGTGGGTGAACATAGCCGAGCAAACGTCCGAACATGGGAGCAAAGTCAATAGGGCCAGCGCCGTTTTGGACATGTTGCGGAATGAAAAATACTCCCGACCCCCTCTCGACGTGGGCTTTTTGGGCAGCCTCTCACAAGGCTCGTCGCGTGCATGGGATGGGGAAACGACGGAATGAGTAATCTTCCCGCTTCACGCTTTCCGCGAGGACGCATCCTGGCGGGTGTGGCCGTGGTCCTGTTGGCGGCGGGTTGGGGTGCTTACAGCGTCATCCATCGCCCGGCTGATCCCGTCGCCGAAGCGGAACTCGAAGACGACTTCGCCTTCATGGAATCGGCCGGGACGCCGGGGTCGGATCGCGAACCCCGCCGATTGTCGACCGCCACTTTCACCGATGTGATGACGGCGGGCCACCGTGAATCAGACGACCAGCAGACCACCGTCTCGCCCGCGGGATTCGAACAGCCGCGACCGGATTCAAATCCGGCCGCATGGTTGAATGGTATCATTGAGGATGTCACGACGGAACCGGCACCGTGGCCATTGCGGGGGCGGACGCACCGGTTTCCCGCGGATTCAACCGCTCCTTCACGACGAAGTAATCGCGCCGAGGCTGTGATCAAATGACGTGGGATAAGCTTCCAGCTTGTCAATTCCACCCAAGACGTTGACAGGCTGGAAGCCTATCCCACGAAAAACTCACAGCCTCTCCGGGTCAGGACGTCATGTACGAACAGCACTGGGGATTGCGGAAGACGCCGTTCGGCACGGACCGGGAGGCGGAGTCGTACTTCGCGGGGAGTTCCCATCAAAGTGCGTTACTCAAGCTCCGCTTTCTGGTCGATCACCGCCGCGGTGCCGGCCTGTTAGTCGGTCCTAGTGGTTCCGGCAAATCGCGCCTGCTGCAAGCCCTGCTCCCCGAGGAAGACGCGCACGCGGCTCCCGTGGTGAAAATTGTCTATCCGCTGATGTCGCCGTTGGAACTGCTCTGCTTCATCGTGCGCGAGTTGGGAGACGTCGAACCGACGATTGGCGGCACCATGAGCATCACCCGCACCATGATCGTTGGCGGCAGCATGGATCTGGTGCTGAGGCAACTGATCGACCGCCTGCGAACGCTGACGGAGCAGGGGCGTCCCGCCGTCATCGTCATCGACGACGCGCACACGATTTCGGATCGGCAGGTCTTCCAGTCGCTGCACCTGTTGCTCAACCTGCAACAGCATCAGGGTGTCGAGTTCACGCTGATTCTGGCCGGGCAGCCGGAGCTGGTGGGAATGACCAAGCGGCTGCCGCAGTTGGACGACCGGATCTCGATCCCCTGTGTCCTGACGGCGCTGACCGCGTCCGAAACGTCGGCGTACGTCGAGCACCGCTTGCGGGCCGCTGGAGCGGCGTACGCGATTTTCAGCCGCGCCGCGTTGCAGGCGGTTCACGAACTGTCGGGCGGACTGCCGCGCCGGATCAACCGGCTGTGTGACTTCGCGCTGCTGGTCGGATACGCCGAGGGCCTGGGACTGATCGACGCCGAACACATCGAAGGTGTCTCCGCCGAACTCAGCCTCGCCAAAGCCGCGTGAGACGTTTTCGTTTAACCGCAACGCCAACGGCGTGCGCGCGGACGGGAGCCAACCGTGATTCGCGCGCACGCCGTTGGCGTTGCGGTTAAACGTTCTCATGCAGGCCGTGGGCGCGTCACGAGCAATGTACGGGGATCGGGACGATGCATGCTCAGTCTGAGGCGCGTTTCCACCATCCATTGCCCTCGCTATGCTGGCACCCCTCAACGTTGCCACTCCCCTTGTCCCGCAGACATTGATCCATGTCGAGTCCCTTGTTGCTCGCCTTCGGTTTTGGCAGCCCGCTGATGTTGTGGGGGCTGGCGATCGGTGGCGCTCCGATTCTGATTCATCTGCTGCATCGCCGCCGGTATCTCGAAGTCTCGTGGGCCGCCATGCGGTTCCTGATTGCGGCCACGAAGAAGCAGTCGCGCCGGCTGCGGCTCGAACAAATCCTGCTGCTTGTCGTGCGGACGTTGATCGTGCTGCTGATCGCCCTCGCCCTGGCCCGTCCCACGGTGGAAACGTTTGGCGAGTACTTTCGCGCTGAAGGACCGCGGCACCGGATCATCGTGATCGACGCGACGTTCAGCATGGGCTACTCGCCGCAGGACCGCAGCCGGTTCGATCGCGCCAAAGAACTCGCGCGACAGATCGCGAGCGCGGCACGGCAGGGGGACGCCCTGCAACTGGTGCGGATCGGCGAATCGTTGCCGCGCGCGATCGTCAAGCAGCCGGCCTATCAACCGTCGGCGGTGTTGGAGGAGATCGCGCAACTGCCATTGCTCGATGAACGGGCGGACGTGTCGGCGGTTCTCGCGGAAATCGACGAACTGTTGGCGCTGGCTCCGGAGATTGCCCGAAAGGAAGTTTATTTCCTGACCGATCTGCAAACCGCGGCGTGGGCACCGCGTGAGTCGTCCGAAGCGGCGCGGGTCCGGTCGGGGCTGAAGAAGTTGTCCGATCGCGCGAAGCTGGTGTTCCTGGATGTCGGCCAGCCGGGGACGGCCAACACCGCGGTGACCGGTCTGCGCGCGGGCGACGGATTTGTGCTGTCGGGACGGAGCGTTCCCCTGACGGCGACGATTCGCAACCACGGGGCATCGGGCGCGGTGGGACAAGTCGTCGAGCTTCTCATCGATGATCGCCTGACCGATACGCGGCAAGTCGATCTGCCGGCCGAGACCGATGTCCGTGTCGACTTCGCGCCCGCCTTCGCCAGTGGCGAGCACCGCGTGGAAGTCCGGCTGAAACCGGATGGCCTGAAGGTCGATGACTCGCGCCGCCTGGTCATTCCCGTGCGCGATGAGTTGCAGGTGTTGTTGGTGAACGGCAAGGCGTCCGGCGAAGTGATGGGGAACGCGACCGACTTCCTGAAATTGGCGCTGGCCCCCGAACTGCCGAATCGGACTCTGGTCAGTCCGATCCGGCCGACGGTGATTCGCGAAGGGGAACTGCTCGGCACGGACCTGGCGCGGTTCGACTGCGTCTTCGTGTGCAACGTCGCGATGCTGACCGACCGCGAAGCCGAGATCCTGCGGAGCTACCTCGAAGCGGGTGGCGGAGTCGTCTTCTGTCTGGGGGATCAGGTCCGTCCCGACAACTACAACGAAGTGCTCTACAAGGTTCAAAAGAAACCGAACGCCGCGATTGGATCGGCGACCGGCCCGCTGCTTCCGGCCAAACTGGTCGAACGGATCGGCGATGCGAAGACGAAGGACGCCGCCTTCGAGTTCGACCCCGGTGACTACAGCCATCCGATCGTCCGTCCGTTTCAGGGGAATCCGGGTGCGGGGTTGGAACTGACCAAGACGTTCGCCTACTTCAAGACGCAGGTCTCCGAAGACCGCGGAGCGCGAGTGGCTCTGCGGTTCAGCACGGGCGATCCCGCAATCATCGACGCGCCGTTCGGCCGGGGTCGGGTGATCCTGGTGACGACCTCGGTGGATCGCGAATGGAGCACATGGGCCGTGTGGGGTCACAGTCTGATTCCGCTGATGCACGAGACAGTCGGTTACGCCGTATCGAGTCGTTGGGCCGATCGTGAGGCGGTCGTCGGTCAGTCGCTGGTGAGCCACCTGCCGATCCGCGCCTCCGATGTCGCCGCGACTCTGCAACTCCCCAACGGTGACGCGCAGGCTCCCGCCACATCAGGCGACGGTCGCAGCGTGATCAGCGAACCGACAACTCGGGCGGGCTTCCACAAGCTGGTGCTCGGTCCGCCGATCGGCCGCACGGAATGGTTCGCCGTGAACACCGATCCGCAGGAGAGCGACCTGGCCTCGCTGCGCGTCGAGGAACTGCGCACGGATGTGCTGCCCGGTGTCGAATTCACGCATCAGACCGACTGGGAGGAAACGCCGGTCGCCGCCACGGAAAAGACGGTGCGGGTCGTCTCGACGAGCAGCGGACTGTCGCGCTCATTCTTGTTGGCGGCACTCTGCCTGCTGATCGTCGAGCAACTGATGGCGTGGCGGTTCCTGCCGGGAGTACTGTTGCTGCTGGCGCTGATTCTCGGCGCGCTGTCGACGTGGGCCTGGTCCGCCTCGCCTATCTCCGGCGCGGCGCTTGTCGTGCTGAGCGCGCTGGGGCTGACACTGGCTTGGATGCGGCGCAGCAGCACCGCCTGAACGTCCGGGGCCAGTTATCAGTAATCGGAGTTCATTCGTTCCGGTTCGGGCACTATTGCCACGGTCGTTGGGCTGCACGTGATTGCCTCAGTCGGACGGGTGTGATGTCAGCCGTGCGCCACAGTTCGAAAGCTCTCCTCATTCGCGCTCCATTTGAGTCGCGCTTTGGAATCGAGTTGAGCCGGAAGGAGTCGTCCGGGGAGTTGTTAATCGAGGATCGCCGCGGAAGAAATCATGAAGCGGCTGACAGCCGATCAGCCGACAGCCGTCAGCCGAATTTCGTTTCCCGCATGACAGATCTCGAAGGTCTGAGCCCATCCTCCAACACAATTTGGACTCCGACACTATCGAACGGGTGGCAGTCGTCCGCCCCGTTCGATGAACGTTTTGGACAGGCCGGTTCCGCGGATGGGCAGGATTACCGCGTCGTTCATCATGCCACTGTAGGTCACCCCCTCGCCGGCTTGCTTGCCGGGGACGGGGATGATGCGAATCGCGGCCGGACGACGGTTCAGCACGGCAAACGAGACCTGATCGGAGATGATCGCCGCCAGCGTTGCGACATCGGTGTCGCCGGGAAGCGAGACCAGGTCGAGGCCGCCCGATCCCGCGTTGGCCGCCATGCACAACTGGTCGAAGGTCAGCTCCTTCGACTTCGTGGCGGCGGCGAGCACCGAGTCCTCCAGCACCGACAGCATGATCCGTGAATAGCCTCCCGCGGCGCAGGATGCGAACGCCGCACCGGCGCGAACGGCATTCAGGATCAGCGTCAGCGCCGTGGCCGTCCCCGGCGCCCCGACCTGTTCGATCCCCAGCAACGATAGCAACGCCGCGACACTGTCGTCCGGCCGGCGTGTTGGGGCGAGTGACACATCGACGCTGCCAAAGTCGGCACCCAGTCGTGCCGCGACTTCTCGACCAACCAGTTCGGCCGTGCGCGTCGACTGAAAGACGGCGGTTTGAATCTCGGCCGCCAACTCGTGCAACGGTGCGTTGGGCTCGGACGCCAATCGTTCGACCAGTGCATGCCGGATGATCGAGGCCGCGCCGATTCCGACATGC
>JANMLE010000409.1:0-1166 GCA_031372385.1 Planctomycetota bacterium
TGAAGGGCAAGTCGACAATCACCAACGCCCGCGTCACCGCGCGGGCCACCATTTCCGCGTGATAGATCATCTGTTCCAGAGTGACGGGCAACGTCGTCGAACGACCCTGCACCACCATGCCCAGTGAGTCCCCCACCAGGACGGCATCGACTCCGGCCTCATCAAACAGACCCGCCCACAAGTGATCGTAGGCGGTCAGAACGGAAAGCCTGCGTCCCTGCCCCTTGGCCGCGGCAAACCGCGGCACGGTCATGATGGGGGAATGGCGTTGATCCGGTGTGGGTTCGGTCATGAGCAACTGCTGAAAATCGTGCGACCGTGACAGCGCGGTGCGCGCGTCGTGAAAAATTCGTCCGCGAAGTGTAACCACTTGTCCCCGCAGAATGGAGTCTGACTCGTGGAGTTCCGCAACACGGCCGGTGGTCCGACGGCCAGAGAGGCCATCTGAAAGGTATGACCATGAAATATCGCGGGGCGACGCCGCGGGTACGTAGCCGTCATCGCTCCGAGGCTGTGAGTTTTTCGAAATCAGTGCTGGTTCAAATTGGCTTGCAGTTGGGTATCAGTTGCCGTCCCGTCGCTCCGCCGACGGGACGCGCGGACAAGATTGGCACTCCGCTGCGACCTGATTTGAACCAAGCCCGGAATCAGCGTTTTTTCAGGACGACGTTTTGGTCAAACCAGAGGCCAACCGTCGATCCTGCGCAATCCTATGACATCGTTTTTTGATGCTGCCCCGTCGATTTCGACGAGACTCGAAAAACTCACAAGCTCTCCGCGTGACGAGCCGAGCGTTTGAGAACGAGGGGAATCTGAGGCGATTCGAGCCGTGTGGAGCGTCCGGCTCATCACGCGGAGCGATGATGGCTACGTAAAAGTCCGTCGCAACAATTGCACAAACCGCAGCACAACGCTTTCGGATCGCCTCTGAGACCGACCGGCATCTGACGGTCCCAAGTTTGACCGCGACGCCCGATCAATGCAGAATGCCGCCCGTCGATCCACCCACCACACCCACGGATGCAATCTGACATGCGGCACTCCCGTTTTGCTCTCCTCGGCCATTTCGCACGCGTTGCGTTCTGCCTGTTGGCATCGCTGGCGACCGCCGCAGAACCGACCCGTCCGCCGAACATTGTCTTCATCATCACGGACGACCAGGGCTA
>JANMLE010000418.1:0-2897 GCA_031372385.1 Planctomycetota bacterium
CACGCTTTTCCTCCTTCGCATGAAGGCCGGGCGAGGAAGCAATGCGGCTTGGTGGCCACAAATTCGATTTCCAGACGGGCAATACGCATTCGCATTCTCAATCTAGTTGGCGTCATGGTCGTTCAGCGCGGGGAGTCCTGATGAAGAAGAAGCCGATTGCGATTGACTTGTTTTGCGGAGCGGGCGGCCTGTCCGAAGGTCTCCGTCAGGCAGGATTCAGAGTCGTCGGAGCGGTTGAGGTCGATTCGTTGGCATGCAGTACCTACAGACTCAACCACAAACGAGTGAAGGTTTGGCAGAACGACATCCGAAGTGTGACGGGCACGGGCATGATGAAATCGCTCAAGCTGCGGCCGGGCGAACTCGATCTTCTCGCCGCGTGTCCGCCATGCCAAGGCTTCTCGGCCATGCGGACGAAAAATGGAACTCGACGGAACCGTGATCGACGGAACGACCTCATTTTCGACGTGCTGAGAATCATTCGATCGACAAGACCGAAGTCCGTCATGCTTGAGAATGTTCCCGGCTTGGCCGACAACAAGCGCTTCGCGGTCTTCACCAAGGCGCTCAAATCGCTCGGCTATCAAACAGTAGCGCGAGTGCTGAATACTGCCAACTACGGAGTACCCCAGCGCCGTCGCCGCCTCGTTCTCTTGGCGTCGAAGATCGGGCAGCCAACTTTCGCTGAAATTACCGAGCCGTGCCGTACAGTGCGTCAAGTTATCGCAGGGCTCACGCCACCAGAGCGAAGCCGCGATCCGATTCACAATTATCCAGTGAAACGGAGTAAGACCGTTGCGGAGCGAATCCAACGAATACCTCAAGACGGCGGTAGCCGAAGCGCCTTGGGATCGGATCAGCTACCGTGTCACCAACGACTGGAAGGTTTTCGCGACGTTTACGGGCGGATGGCATGGGATAAACCGTCGCCAACAATCACGGGAGGATGTATCAATCCCTCCAAAGGCAGGTTCCTTCATCCGAGCGCCAACCGAGCCATCACGCTTCGCGAAGCAGCTTTGCTTCAAACTTTCCCGAAAGACTATCGCTTTCTGATGGAGAAGGGCCGATACGCGGTTGCACTGTTGATCGGAAACGCGCTGCCGCCAGAGTTCATTCGACATCATGCGAGTTCGCTGATGAAGACGACTCTGTGTTCGGCTGAGTAGGTTCGAGTCATTCATCGCCGGTGGCGGGGTGAATGGATCAAACGCCGAAGATCGTTTCCACGTTTCCGCGCAGCACCTGCCGACCCAGCGACAGCGCCTGATCCTCGCTCCAGTTTCTCGCCACGACAAAATCCTGCGCCAGCACCCGTGCCAGGCACTGGCGGTACATGCTGAACTTGGGCCAGGCGAATTCCAGCTTGTACATGTCGCTGTAGTAGCCGACCTGCTTGTTGCGCGGGACTGCCTGCAGCCGGGCCCTGGTGTCGGTTTCGATGTAGGCCGGGATGTTCGAATACCACCAGTGGGCGTTGGTGAAGACGTTCGGGAAGATCCAACTGTAACTGACTAGTTCCTGGTTGCTGATCTGCGCCAGGACCGAGATCGGGAACTTCACCTGCGGGAACGCGTTGAACAGCGCCTGGTACTGGATCAGCGACACGCGCTGGTCGAACAGATCCTGTCCCTGATACACCCCGTCGGGATAGACGCGCCGGTTGACTCCGATCATCAGGTCAAACGGCAGCTTGTATTCGGCGCAGTATTCGGCCAGCGTCCAGAAGACGAACCGGCTGATCGTCGCCGCTTCGTCGCCGGTCAATTCCCGCCCGCTGAGCAACCCCTTCAGTGCCGGATCGGCTTCGTTGACCGACACGGCGACCGGTGAGAACGACGGCGGCAGCGAGATCGCGCAGGCCCGCACCCCCTTCGACGCGAAGTGCTCGAACAACTTGCCGATCGCGCGGCGCAGACTCGTTCCGGCGGTGAACTCGATCCCCGTCGCCTTCGCCAGCCGCGCCCGCACTTCCGGCTTGCCCAGATGAAACACCAGCTCGTCCGTCCGCAGGCACGGGATGTAGCGCTGCGTGTCGAAGCCTTCGAGCGGATCGTCGAAGTCGTTGGTCAGGAACACGCGCTCGATCCCCGACTGCCGCAGACACTGGTCCTCCCAATCGGGCTCGGCCATCTTCGCCGCGGCGCTGTCGTACAGGGCTTCCCAATTCGCCGGTGTGATCCGGTCGTCCGTGAAACCGAAAAACTTGCGGCACAACTCGACCAGCCAACTCACCTGCACCGTGTTGTCGAGATTCGACAGCGACTCGACCAGCCGGCCGACCTTCACCTTCGGGTCGAGCCCCGGTTCTTCAATCCATCCCTTGGGCATCCCGGCCGAATGAGCGAGTTCGGTGTAGTAGTGATA
Organism: Planctomycetota bacterium; assembly: GCA_031372385.1. Classification (GTDB taxonomy): domain Bacteria; phylum Planctomycetota; class Planctomycetia; order Planctomycetales; family Planctomycetaceae; genus Schlesneria. The sequence continues at coordinate 2,368 of JANMLE010000418.1, forward strand.
CCCCATGATGTCGGCCAAGGTTTTCGACGCGGCCGCATGGGGATTGATGTGGGTGTGGGGATCGATCAGCACCAGCTTCGTCAATTCGTCACACAGCCGCCGGGCCAGTTGTTCGGACATGCGGAACACTCCGGGAATCAGAATCATTGATGGGCAGTCAGCCGCGAAATTCGGCGGGGACTCGAAGGGAACAAAGTGTGGCGGCTGAATCACAGGGATGCAACCGGCGGCCCGGATCATTCACGGCGTCGTAGCTGAGTTCGCAAGAACTCAGTTCGTGGTTCGATGATTCGCTGAATTCTTGCGAATTCAGCTACGAACAGCGCGGCTCTTGGTCGGTCAGGACTCATTCGGGTTCTTGTGCTCAGCGTGCAACGCCCCAACGCTGGCAAAGATCGACCGCCGCCGGTGGCCATTCGGGGAAGTCGAATCGGAAGCCCGACTGCAGCAGCCGACCGGGGATCACTCGCCGGCTTTTCAAGATCAATTCCGATTCCGTCCGCATCAGGAACGTGCCGATCTCCAGCATC
>JANMLE010000489.1:0-8242 GCA_031372385.1 Planctomycetota bacterium
ATCAACTGCTCCAATCGTTCTTGACACTTGAGAAACGAACGCTCTGTGGTGATCATCTTCCTTGATCTCCTGTTTGGGGGGTGACATTCCCTTGACAAACAAATGTTCCCCTCCAGGAGGTCATTTCTCAACCCTCGTCTCGCCATAACTCCTGACAAATCAATGCCGCTCAACGAGCGGAAGGCGAGTTACACCCAAATCGTTTTGTGGGTTGGCACAGATACGGATTGTTTTTGGCGTACTTACGCCAGTCGCCAGCGCGAGCCTTTGCTTTTCTGTGTTTCGATGCGGGCGAGTACCGCAGGGGGCAGTTTTTTTCGCCAGCGGTCGGGGCGGTCGTTTTCGCTGCCGTGCTTTGCTTTGTATTCGCGGTCGCTCATCCAGTTACCGCAGTCGATCAGAGCTTTGAGCCAGACGGCGGCATCGTCTCTCAACGCGATTGGAATCCCGTCGAGAACAATCTGCGGGTGATCGTCCAGAGTGACCACGGGCATTGATCGGCGAGTATTCGTCCGGCCATTTCGGTCGGGACGTGTGCCAGAAGCTCGCCTGTCGCGGATGGCGTTACCGATTCTGACAGCGAAGTCATCGTCCAAAGCTGCGGTTGCCGCGTCGTGGAGATGTAGCTCCGTGGCGATTTGCCGCCACTGGTCGGGACCGTCGGGGATCGCGCCGAACTCGGCCGCGATCCGGGCGCGTGCCTCCACCTCGGCCGATGTGTACTGGGGCGACGCGATCGGGTCTGGAATTCCGGTCCTGAACACCACGTCAAGGATGTCGATCAGTGCCGGCCGCAGATCGTCGAACGCCCACGCGCCCACGTTGCAAAGGAACCGTCTCCCGGCCTCTTCGTTCTCAAGGACTCGCCGACAGATTTCCGAGAGGGGAACCTTGGTTAGTTTCGTCGGCTGCTTGGTCGATGGATTCTGCCCGGCGAGTGTCCGCTCCCATGTCTTCTTGGCGTGAACAGTCCTGATAAGGTCGATCAGGTTGTTCAACGGGAAATCTTTCAACTCCATGTCGTCAACCCACTCACCGTATTCGGCAAGTGCCACCTTTGCCGCCAACCTCAAATCACGGGGGAGTCCAATCGATTCAAGCCAATCAGGGATCTCAACGTGGAGCTGGTGGAAGATGGGGGCGGTCATGTCCGCCATCTCGTTTGCGGACAACTCGGACATGGGCTTGCTGTCGCCGGCGGTTGATGGCTGGCGTAGAGACGCTGATTGTTTGGGGGAACGCTTCTTCGCCATGATGTCACCGTTCCGTTGGCGACTGTTCCAAATTGAAAACCCACGGGCAGGCTGGCGGAACGTCCAGCTTTTCGGGAGCTAACCTAGCCCGTGTGTGTCGAGTGTATCGCCGTCACTTCGCCTTGGTCTTCTCCGCGTTCTTGGTGATCGTCTCCGGCCAGAGCCACGCGCGGACGTGATCGGCAACGGCCCTCAACCGCTCGTCGTCGATTCGCTCACGGTAGACGGCCGACATGTCGTTGGATGCGGCAGCGTGCCCCATGATGGCGTTGACCGCAATTTGGTCGCACGTTGCTCCCGCGACGGTCTCGAATGTGTGCCGGAGCGCATAGAACGCCCGGCGGTCTCCCTGTAGCTCCAGCCTCTTGAGGATCTTCGCGAACTCCTGGGCGATGCCGTCGATGTTCGTTCCGTTCTCGCGGAACCGCACGTAGGCCCCGCCTTGCTTCGCGATGAACAGCCGATGGGAGTCTGATTCCTCTTTCGGTTCTCGCCGCTTGGCGACACACTCACGCAACGCGGCGACAGTCTCCGGCCAGAGCGGACAGCGCCGCTCAACTGCGGTCTTGGGACGGGGAAAGTCGATCCAGCCGCCGTCCAGATCAAGAGCCGTCAACGGGAGTGACGAGCAATCCGACTGGCCGAATCCGCAGTTGATGCCCAACAGGATCATCGCCTTCAGCGGTGGCTTGGCTTCGTCCAGGATCTTCCGCAGGTCATCGACTTCAAACATTCGCGCCGGCTTGGATTGTCGATCGGCGCGGAGCAACCGCTTCGTCGGCATCTTGAACGACGGGCCGAACTTCACCGGCCGGTCGATCAGATCGCTTTCAAACGCGAACTTGAACACCGTCCGACTTTGGCGAATCCGGTTTCCCAACGTCACCAGCCCGACACCCTTCGCAAACAAGGTCCGCAACTGTTCAAAGTCGGAGCTTCGCAGATCATCGACCAGTCGGAGCCGTCCAAGGTGGTCAATCAGCAGTTCGCAGATCGCCTTGTAATTGGCGAACGTGATCCGTGAGAGTTCACCCGTTTCGACCAAGCTTTGCTTCAGCGTCAGGAAGCGATTGCACAAGTCTCGCATCGTCAGCCCGCGGGTGTCAGCGGGTGTCAGCCGTGGCGTTCGCCCAGCTTGCAGATCATCCCGTTGGTCGAGATACTTCGCGAGCGCTGCCTGGGGATCGTCCCATTTCCCGAAGTAGTGGAGCTTCCCCCTGATTTTCTTCGCCCACCGCTTGGTGGCGTGCGGAAACATTGGGAAGTCGGGATAGGGTTTGGCAGGTTTCTTGTCAGTCATGTTTGGCCTCGCGGGTGTCAAGTCGGGTGTCAAACAGGATAACGAGGATTCCCGGTTTTTCAATAACAGCCTGTTTTAAGGCGTCGGGATCGTAGCTCAATCGGTTAGAGCAGAGGACTCATAATCCTTTGGTTCGGGGTTCGAGTCCCCGCGGTCCCACTCGTTTTCAACCGTCGTCAACTGTGTGCCAAAGCCCTCATTTCCAACTGGAAAACGAGGGCTTTGTGCTTTTCTGGCCAATTCGGATTTGGCGAGAGTGACGACGGTTGATAACGGCTGATTTTGGTTAAGTTGCACCGTTCTGAGTGCAACTTTTGGTGCAACTGAACCTGTCGCGGTTCGCGGCATCGGTCGATCATCTGTGCCGGTCGCTTCGATGAGTTCCCGCGGCGCGAGTACGGGGAGCGACGGCATCGCCGACAAAGCGGCTTGCAGGTCGACCAGTTGAGTGTGCGCGTACCGATCCATCGTGAGCGTGATGGACGAATGCCGGGCCAGCCCTTGTGCCAGCTTCGGGTGAACACCGCCCGCCGCCAGTCTCGTGATGAAGGTGTGCCGCAGAGCGTGAAAGTCGACCGTTTCGCCGTTTGCCGACTCCGCTTTTAGAAAGTCGCTTTTCTTTCGTCGGTCGAGTTCATCCGCAGAGCCATCGGCTTCGCTGAGCCACGCGATTCGTGCCCGGTCAAGATCATGCCGGAGCATCTCAGCCGCTCTTGCGTGCCATGTGCCCGGAAAAAGAAACGCCCGCTTTTCATGCTCAACCATGCGGATTGACGGAGAGCCGCTCCGCTGAATCTGAAACCATGTCCTCAGTGCCGCAACCAAAGCGGGGTGAAGCGGCATCACGTCTTTTCGGCGATGCTTGGAACACGCGGCCTCAACCGTCACCGTTGGCGAGTCCGGTTTCAGGTCGAATGATGCTTCGGTCAAACTCGCCAGTTCAGCCGCTCGGAATCCCGTGTAAGTCGCGACTCGGTAGAGCATCCCGCGTTGCGGCCCGGTCAAGCCGCGAATCGTCTCGTCACTCGTTTCAGCCAGAGAGATGAAGCGGGCCAGTTCATCGTCAGAGAGTGCCCGCCGTTCGATGCGAACGTCTACCTTGGCGTTGAGCCGCGAGAGATGAGCGAACGGATTTTCGGGCCAGCGTCGATCCCTCACGAGCCAGTTGCCGAACGACTTCAAGGCGACAAGATGATGATTGCTGGACGTGACCGACAAGCCGCCCTTGCGACGTTCCGCCAGCCAGTGTGCCGCCCGTCCCGCGTTGAGATCGGCCAGTCGTTTGAAGTGACACGCATCGGCCACGGCTCGGATGCGTGAGCACGTTTGCAAGACATGGCGGGGCGTGTTCGCCTTGGCGACAAGGAATTGGCGGAAGTCGGCCACGTGATCGGCGAGCGGCGTCTTGCGGCTGGTCTCAAACGGGTCAACATCCCCGGCTTGTTCGCGTCGCGCTCGCTTCACGCAATCGGCCAACATGCTTTCAGCCGTTTTCCGATCATTGGACAGAGTGACCGTCTGCGGCTTGCCGTCGCCGCCAATGAACTTGCCGCGCCATGTCTTGGATTTCTCTCGCGTCCGCTTCGCGCCGGGTGTCCCTTTGGGAACCTGTCGGCCTTGCGAGTCGGTGTAGCGAATGACGGTCGGACGGTAGAGACTGGCCATGATCGAATCACTTTGGTTAGAGGTCGCGTTGCAAGACTCGCCGGACTTGCATCGGGTTCCACGGCTTGCCACGTCGCGTTTCGTAGCCTTCGCCGTTGAGTTCGTCGGCAATCGTTTGCAGCGACTTCCCCGTGTCGCGGAGTTCCCGCATCATCGGGGCGAGGTCGCGGTAGGCATCGTCGGTTTCTTTCGTGCGAACTTGGCTGGCCACTTGAACTGCTTTCTGAATCGCGGCCTGTCGCAAGTGTTCGCGGCCTGTCCAGTGACCGGGGCGAGCCGATCCGAGTTTTGTCCCGCGAGCTTTCGCTGCTGCCAAAGCGACCTTGGTCCGTTCACTGATGCGGCGGGCTTCGTCTTCGGCCACGGCCGCGAGAATGTGAATTGTCAGGCGGTTGGCGTGCGGATTGTCCACTGCCACGAAATCCACCTTCGATTCCATCAGCGTTGACAGAAACGCCACATTTCGGGCCAGTCGGTCCAGCTTCGCGACAACCAAGGTAGCCTTCGCACGTTTGGCGTGAGCCAGCGCTCGGCCAAGTTCCCGTCGATCTGAGTTTCGCCCCGATTCGACTTCCACATACTCCCGCACGATGTCGGCGCGGTTCTGCTGCGCATAACCAAGCACGGCAGTTTTTTGCCCATCCAAACCCAGTCCACTTTCCCCTTGCTGCTTCGTCGAGACTCGGTAGTAAGCGACGATTTTCATGGCAACTTGCTCCCTTGTTGGTGTCCCTTTTTGGCCAGCCAACATCATAACATCATAGTTGATGTTCATCAACAGTGAAGTGAATTCAGCCAGATGGGGGCTTTCTTCTGGAAAGGGCTTTCCATCTGCGCCATGCGAACTCACGATCCGCCGCCGAACGGCGTTTGTTTTGCGACCGCTCCCGGTAGTCCTTCACCAGTCTGGCCAGTTCACCCGGCGTCACGGACGCGGACACCGCTTCTGCCCACGCGGCCAAGTCCGCAGTCGTCTCGAAATCGTTTGTCTTGTCGGGCATGTCGCTCACTACCTCCCCCCGCAACTGAAACCTAGTCAATCCGCTCCCGGCAGCCAACCGCCGCGCTCGCCAACGCGGCGAACCAACCCAAGCTGTTCAAGATCGTTGAGGATGTTCTGCGTCTGACGGGGTTCGACGCCAAGAGACTTCGATATCCGAAGCGTCGTGACCGGTTGGCGACTGGCATTTCTACTAGCGTCCATTGCCGATAACTTGGCAACCAGCCGTGCGGCTTGACTGTGTTTCGCTGTCAACTCAGGAATCAACGGCCGCTCGGCCAGCAGTAGGCCGCACGTCTCACTGCTAACGACGATGGCATCACAGCCATCATCCAGAACTCCGCGACCCCGGCCAACCGCTTGCACGATGGCAGAGCGAACCAAACTGCGGTGCGCTCTCTGCCAAGCCGGATTCCGATATCCACGTCCACGAACGACGCGGGTTTGCCCCGAAGCCGTCCGGCCACGCCATTGCAACTCTCCCCACTCGCCATCAAGGTCAGCCGCGTCAAAGTCGCCGAGTTGGCACAACCTTGCCCGGATGTCGGACGCACCGACTCGCGGCGTTCCTGCCACAACCACCAAGTCGCAGAGTTTGTACCATTCATTTGTTGCTCGTTCGCTGCCAGAGCCGAAGTACGTTGTCCGCACGATTCGATTGCCGAACGGTTGCTCCAGGCGCTTCACGCAAGCTGTCAGCGTGCTGTGTGTAATCAATCCAACACGTTGGTACTGAGGCGACATGGCGAGCAATCCTCGCAAGGTGTTTTGAAACGAACCCTGGCTTGTTTGGCGAGTGATGTCTTGCGGAAATTGAAGTGCGGTTTTCGCGAGTTTGACGTGTCCGGTCGGAGTTCTGTCTTTGGCGTTCGGAAGTAGCGACCGAAGGTAGTCCATGTCGGCGGTCGCATCACACAACCAGACAGTCGCGTTTTCTGTTGGTGTGTTCGTCCAGATTCCCCTGATCTGCTTTTCGTCGTTCGGTGAGCTTGTTGGCCGGTCCATCGACAATCACTCCCAAGTCAGCAATCTCGCCGGTGGCAACCGCGAGCACTAGACGCCAAACGGAGCCAGAAAATGGATGCCCGGCCTTCCATGCTTCGCCGGTCGCTCGGTAGAGCAGTCGTTCAATCCCGATGGCCTTGGGTGCGGTTTTGGGCGTCGTCAGCCGCCGCGTTCTGCCCGGCTGTACGGCCAATTCCAGCAACAGCCGATCACAGACTTCGTTGAGCAGAATGGCGAACTCCCGGAGCGCCTCGCGTCGCTGCTGCCGCAACTTGGCGTTGCCGATCAATTTGCCGTCGTCGTATCGGAGAATGTCGCCATACCAATCGAGCCACTTCGGTTCATTCACCAACCGAACGAGTACCTCAAACGCAATCACCAAGTCCGCTTCTTTCACCGAACAACTCGGCCGGAGCACGTTCAACGAATCCTCGTGGATGGCGACGTACCCTCGGCCGGTCGAAAGAGTTCCGAGACCGGCATAGATGGCTCGGTTGTGCGTCGCGATGGCAACGGTGGCCTCAGACGCCAGCTTGAGTTCGTGAAGATATCCCGATCGCGAACAGCGCTTTCGCTCCGGGCACGCGGGACAGACTGCTGCAACGGCCGACAAGCCCATCGCCTGCGCTACGTCAGCTTCGGGATTCCAACAGTTTTGATCGTCCCCCTCAGTCAGTCGGCCAGGATAAGCCATCGCGTCGATACCGCGGTCCGTTAGATCTGTTTCGAGTTCATCGCAGTTTTCGTGAGTCGGCAGGACGACAAGCGCACGTCCGCCCTTCGCGACGACGGCTTCGATTGCCGCGAAGTCGGCGAACGTCTTCCCGTAACCGGTTCCCGACCGGTCGAGATTGATTCCCGGCTGGCCTACGGATTCGACGCGGCGGGTGCGGAGTTGCTCACGCCAATCGTCGAGAGACACGACCGGCCCAGCGGGTTGTTCGACCGGTGGAAGTTCAATGTTGATTGAATCAAGTTTCAGCGCGTCGAGAAAATGTCGGCGAAGAACGGAAGGCATGTCAGGTGAAACGAGCGCATCGGCAATGGACGCTTGTAATCCGACGGGCGCATCGGCACCGGATGCTTTGAGACTATTAAGCGTCCAGTGCCGGTGCGCCTTTTGAAGCCAGTCCCGCACGTCCTTCGCCCCATCGGGCGGGAATGCAAAATGGATTGTTCTGTCCAGCGCAACCGAAAGTTTCTTCGCGGTCTCAACGGCTCCGTATCGCCCCGGCCAACACTGTGAGCATCCTTGACAGTCGGCCCGGTGTGTCGCCCTCAGTTTCTCGGCGGGCTTCCGGTCATTCTCCGCGAGTACGACGATCAACTGATCGTTGGGGATTGACCGGAGCAACTCCGCGAGCATTTCCGTTCCGGCGGTGTTGGACGGACGGCCCACCGCGTTCAATTCCAGAGTGAGCAACGCGGCCACGTCGGAAGCCCCTTCGGGCAGGAAGATCGGCCCCTGGCTGCGATCCCAGCCCTTCGCAAACGTCAGCCCGGACGATGAACCCTTCATTCGCAACTTCCGTCCGTCGTGCAATCGTCGGTTGATACCGATGATTATCCCAGCCCCGTCGCGTTCGGGAATTGTCCAAGCCGAACCATCAAACCCAACGCACAAGGCGCGCAACACCTTTGCCGACACGCCAAGTTGCGAGGCCAATTCCTCGCGGCGAGACGCGGCACTCGGCGCGCCGAACCACACCTTCGCGAGAGCTTGCCAATCCACATTCGGTTTGCGTGGTGGCTCCGACTTCGGCTTGGCAACTACTCGCGACCGATTGCGAGATTCTTCGTCGCCATTCAACCGGTGAAGAAACTGTCCCCCAGCGTTCTGTTGGATCGAACCTTCCTCAACGCGGCCACACCAGACGACTGATTCATCGTCCGATACTTCGCAATTGTCGGGCTTGCCGCAAATCGGACACGGGCGTTTGCACGACACACGATGCCACCCGTCCATCATTCATGGCCTTTCGGCGCGGCGGGCTGTTCGTTGCCACGAATGATCGCTTC
>JANMLE010000536.1:0-5598 GCA_031372385.1 Planctomycetota bacterium
GCAAGATTTGGCATTCTCCCGTCTTCCCTCTGCGCTCTCCGCGTCCTCTGCGTTTCAATCATTTCTTCTCTGTCTTCGGCACCGGCCCGAGCAGTTCGTCGAGGTGCGGGGCGATCGGCTTGTTCAGGGGGAGGAACCAGAACTCGGGTTTGTGTTGCTCGCGGTACTGGCGGTCGAGCGTCTCGAAGACTTCCTTCGTCGAGGGGGCCGGGCCGAGCACTTGGTCGAGCAGGGGGACCGCCGACTGATTCAACGGGAGCGTGGCGTGGGCCTCCTTGAAGGGATTCGCGCCGGGCAGCTCCAGCGTGCGATAGACCGCGCGCCGGCCGCGGCAGCCGCTTTGAGTCACGGGGCCACTTCTACATCTGCACCCGCTCCCACGCCTGAACATCGCCGGGAACGATTCGGAACAGGGGGTGCGGAAGTGGAATGAGAATCGACCGGTGCGCCTCGTATCGTTCCGGTGCTCGTCGCTTCAGTTTCTCGTTGAGGTGCCGCCATTCGTAGAGCAATTGGCCTTCGGTTTCCTCGATGGTTCCGGCGAATTGAGGAGCCGCAATCTTGGTGGCGTCGAACCGGTACTCGCGATGGTCAGCCTCGTCATGGACACGACCGAGAAACGCCGCGATGGCGGCCGGTGGGTCGGGCATGGCCTGAAAACGAATGAGCTGCGGATGGTGCTTGTAGCCCTTCGTGCCCCCCGCAAAACCTTCTGGGCAAGCAACGCTTCGCGCCACAGCGCGACGAGGCCCGCGGCGTCCAGGTATTTCGGATGAAGGGTCCAAATCCGCATTTGACTGTGCTCGATGAAGAAGGGGTCGGGCGTTCATCGTAGCCACGCTCGCCAAGAGCGTGCAGTTCACCACTAAAAAACACCCCATTCCCTGAGGCCTCGAGTCATCTCAACGACGAAACCAAGGGACCCACTTCGTCGCCGCCAGTCTGCGCGATCTGCTCCGGTGGCCATTGTTACGCGGTATGAACCATCTTCAAACTTAGTGAACAAAAGTGTCTTGTCGTCATAACTCGGAGGCCAACCGCCTTCTCCGGGCACCGGGAGCGATAGCCGGTCCATGCTGCTGGACTTGTTGAAGACCATTGGCCGCACCTCCGGAGTCGTCGCCTTCATCGACAGACGCACGTCGCCTAGATGCGTGTTCCCCGGGACCACGATTGGCTCACGCCCGAAGAACACGCGTGTCATCTGAGAGAACTGCAAGTCCGTCCCAGGCAGACCCTGTGGGTCGCGGTTATGCAGGTGTCCCACATCGACCCAAAGGTTCTGGGCCGTACGTATGAGCCGTAGACGCTCGCTAGTCACCCACCTGATCCGAAAAACGCTGGAATCCGGCGTGTCGTCGTCTTCGGTAACGACAAATTCTTTCTTTCGGGCCGGCCCGTATTTGGCGATGTAGTCGGTCCTGATCTTCGCCCACGGTGTCGCCTTGCCCCATTCCGATTCGAACCAATCAAGAAATGAAGCTCGGAGCGCAGAATCACTTGTGGAGATCGAAAGTTCCTTAGAACGCCGCAGCCCGTTCGCCGAAAGGTTGGCGGAACCGACGATCAGGGTGCTGGTCTTATCGGTGACAGAGTACGCCTTGGGGTGAAACGTTTGTCGCGGCTGGCAGTTCGGTGTCGCGACAAGATAGGCTCCATCGACGATCTTCACCGAACTCGGGGACAGGTGGCCTAGCGCGTCGATCGCGGAGGGTTCGGAGCGGAACCAGTCTATCCCGATCATGAAACGCTTCGCGGTCTTCGGCATACGCTTCAGCGTCGAGTGCTCCATTAGCTCGGTCACACCACCGAATGTCACATAAGCTACGGCCGCGTCGAATGCGGTCGCCGAGGGGCTCAACGCATCGCTGAGTGCGGCGATCGTTGGCGTGGACGGTTGGATGATCAGGGGCATGAAGCTTCTCCACAAAGGGTGTTGGGGCGTGGCGGAATTCGCTGCGATCCGTTACGGGCTTGCCGTGCTCGCGTCATGTTTGTCGTGTTTAAGGATGCCCCGCGAGACTGACTCCGATTCGATCTTCTGTGACCAGCGCCCTGGGATCGGGGAAGTCGCGAGGTATACCGGGCTGCGTCACTGGTTGCCCAAGTGATTCTTTGTTGGCGACAGAGCGATTCAGGTTGAGCAGTTGCTCGAGCACGTTCGCTGCAGACTTGAAACCGTAAGCGCGGCAGACGGCATCGTTGAGTGCGAGTTGAGCATCTTTCAGTGGATGCTTTCCCGGCAACTCCAATACTCTATAAACGGCCCGAAGTCCTCCAGTGACAGTCCCCAACGCTCGTTCCCGAACCGCGCGCAGATCTCTCGCCGCCTGCGCTACGGCGTCAACCCGGTCATCGCTCGGGAATTGAGGCCAGGGGAACGTATCCCACACACTTCTGCGGGTATATCGGAAATCACTCTTCAGCTTCGAGCAATTCGCCAAGAACCACTGCCAATGGGCTTCGGAGTGGATCACGCCAAAGCTGTAGTCGTCGTCCAGCGCCCACACCTGCAGCGCGCCGTCCGGCAGAATGTCTGTCGAAACAAACACGAAGATGGGTCTCTTGGTGACACGCGAGCAGGCAATGTATCTCCGCTTTGTTGCGAAGGCCGCCCGCATCTCACTGCGGACATTCCAATACTGCCACCATCGCTGGAGGTGCTCTTCTCGGGCGGCGGTCATATTGTCCTTGGCGCTTCGGGCGCTGGCCTGGACCGCCGGAAGCACGGTTTCCATCACCCAGTTGAATGCGAGCGGGTAGCTTTGGGCGTGAAGCATGTCCCAATTCGCGAAATCGACAATCATTCGCGTCGGCGATCCGTCGCCTGTTAGGACGTCGCGTCCGATGAGCCACGGCTTAAGCACCTCTGCTGTTCTGGGACAGGACGTTAGCATCCGCTCGGCCTCGGCGCTGGGCACCGCAAAGCCCTCGTACCCTGGGACGACGCCTTGGAAGCTCAATTGAGGTTGGACCACACACTCTAGGGCGGTCGCCATACTCACCGTCGCTGAGTCCGAAAGCGCCGCGTTGATCGATGCGCATTCGCGGACCTGAAGTTCGTACTCCTTCTCCGCACGCTGCCCCTTCCGCACCTTTTTCTTCCCGCCAGCCGGCGGAACGACCTTCGACCAAAGGCACCGCACTTTGGGCAGGACTTCGGCGTCCTTCGACTTTACCCAGTTCGCGATCGAGACATGTACGACCGCCTCGCCGGACCACGGCTGGTTGTCCACGGCTTCGATGATCGTGCCGGTGGCGGCGATGTGGTCGAGGCCGCCGACGCGCGATTGGTTGTTGCGGATGTTCTGCGTGCCGACCAAGCCCGCTCGACCGGCGAGCGGGTCGGCCGGTGTGCAGTCCGGCAGATGGTCGTGCGCCTTGCGGAACCAATAGACGCAGTAGTCGGCCATCCCCGGCACCTCGGGATAGGCGCGACGCACGGCGTTGACGTAGTCCGGGCCGTGTTCAGGCTTGAGCCGCTTGGCTCCGAGGAACGGCGGATTGCCGATGATCACGTCGGCCTGCGGCCACGCCGTCGGGTTGCCGAGTGAGTCGATCAGTGCGTCGGTGGTAATGAAGTTGTTGTCGAGGTTGTCGAGCGGCAGCGGTTGCTCGGTGACGTGCAGTTCATCAATCGCCAGCTTGCGGGCGATCATCATCGTCACCTTGGCCAACTCCACCGCGAACGGGTTGATGTCCAGCCCGAAGAACTGCGCCGCCGTGACGAATCCAAACGACATCTGCGACTTGTCCGTCTTGGAAGACAACTCGTTGAGTCGTTCGATCAGATGTGCCTCCAACCGCTTCATCTCGCGATAGGCGAGGTACAGAAAGTTGCCGGAACCGCAGGCGGGATCGAGCACCCGGAAATGCTGGAGCCTCTCCAGCAACTCACGCAACTTGGGGCGCGTCTTCGTGCCGTCGATGGCCGCCTGCCATGGCTGCGTGATGGTCGGGACGACGATCTTCATGATGTCGATGGGAGAGGTGAAGTGCGCTCCGAACGCATGCCGCTCCTCATGACCGAGCGAATGCTCGAACAGCGTGCCGAAGATTTCGGGCCGAACCTTCGACCAGTCCTCACGCGCCGCCTGCTTCAACTGGTTCAGTTCGTCGGACGCCAGTTCAATCTGCACGGGATCCGCGAACAGCCCGCCGTTGAAGTACTCGACCCCCATGTAACGCCCGCCCGGCGTTCGGCCCGGCGTGTTCATCGCCACAAACAGCCCGCCGAGCAGATCGTAGGATTCGCGCGGACTGTGGCAGTCGTCGAGCAACTGCGTGACGGTGTACTTCTCCAGCAGCCCGATGTCCTCGGCGAACAGGGAGACCAGCACTTGCAGAATGAACCGTTGGGCACGCGGCCGCTCAATGCGCCGCACGATGAGCTTGTTGAAGCACGTCGCCAGTCGGTCCGCCGCGTCGCGCGTCACCGCCTCATGGTCGTTGCCGAAGACGGGCTTCTCGTCAGTCGGAAACAGAAACGCCAGCGGTCCCCATTTCTCCGGCAGTTCTTTCAACAGCACCATGTCCAGCGGCGTGTCGATTTGTGCGCTGTCGAAGTCGTAGACCCAGAACTCGTCGAAGTTGCAGAGGACGACGTACTTGGGCCGGTTGGGCGCGAGCCGAATCCAATAGTCGAACGCCTGCCGGTAATGCTTGGCCAGCCGTTCGCCGCGTTTCTTCATCTCGATCAGAACGACCGGCTTCCAGACGTAGTCGGCGAACGCCGTCCCGCCGCCGTCTTCCTTCGCCTTGCGGATGCGGTACTCGGGTTGGCCGCCGACATCCAATGAGCCCGGCTGGCCAAACGCCCGAAACAGGTGATCGAGGAAGATATGGGCCTCGCCCTTCTCATCACCGCGAATGTGGTGCGAGGTCCAGTCCACAAATTCGGAAAGCCGTTGCTGTCGTGTGGTGTCCATAACGGCGTAGTCAACAGCCTCGGGCCCGGTCTGTCGAGAGACCGGCTTTGTTTTGGCTCTCCGCCATTCATGTTGATTGTCGTTCTTGGGGTCTGCGGAATCAGCCCGTCGCAGTCGTCGATCTTCTCGCGCAGCACCTGCCGCAGATCACCCGACTCGGTCCCGAAGATCTCCTGCCGGACCGGCTCATACCCGAGCCGCGTCAGGGCGTTGGCCACCAACTGCCGGGCGGTCTTCAACTCCGACGTCACCGCGCAAACAATAATGTGAGCGGCCATGAATGAGCATCGGCGATGTCCAGCGAAACGGTCATTCCCGATCAGCGCTTCCGTCGCGGGCCGATCCGTCGATTCGTCGAGAGCAGATGGTCATGACCACAGCAGAATGACCGCCGTGGAGGGAAGGGGTCTTCTTTCGGTGGTCATGGTTCGGGGATTTCCTTGGCATACAGAACGGACCATTCGGCAACTTCCTGCACGAAGACATCGGCGACGGATTCGGCCAGGCGGAGGACTTCCGGGGTCCATGCGGCGGGATCGGTCGCGGGGTCGGCCATCGCGGTCTTGATCCGCGTGAGGAGGCGATCCGCGGCGGCGAACTTGCTGCCGGCGGAATGTGGAGCGTCAACCGGCATTGGCTTGTTGGCGAAGGGGAACAGTGTCTGAATGAA
>JANMLE010000537.1:0-3094 GCA_031372385.1 Planctomycetota bacterium
GGAGCGACGGGACTACGGTAGTCCCGTCGCTCCGCCGACGGGATTGCTCCCGGTCGAATGGTGTCACCGCCGGCTGCTGGCGCGGATTCACCGGCTGACGCTCGACGGACTGCGCAAGCAGATTGAGCCGGTGACGGTCGATGTGTTCCTGCGTTTCCTCGCGCGGCATCACGGTCTGATGAAGTCGCATCGCCGCGCGGGAGCGAACGGGTTGTATGAAGCGATCGCCCAATTGCAGGGGCTCGACATCCCCGCCGTCGTCTGGGAACGCGAGATCCTGCCGGCCCGCATCGATCCCTATCAGCCCGAAGCGCTGGATGAGTTGTGTCTGACCGGCGAAGTCGGCTGGGGCCGGTTGTTTCCGCCGCCGCGCAATCCGGACCACGCGCGGCCGATGGCCAGCCTGACCAAAGTCGCACCGATCTCGATGTTTCTGCGGGAAGACTCGACGTGGCTCACGGCCAACGCGCCGCATCCGGATCGCGAGGGACTGAGCAGTCCCGCCGCCCAGGTCTGCGAAGTTCTGCAGGAGCGGGGTGCGATGTTCACCGCGGATCTGCTCGCTGCGACACAGATGCTGCCATCGCAATTGGACGATGTGCTGGGTGAACTCGTGACGCGCGGCTGGATCACCGCCGACGGGTTCGCGGGCTTGAGAACCTTGATCGCGGACAAGTCCCCGCGCGGTCGGCATGCGGCGCATCATCGCAGTGAACGCCGCCGCACCACGCGCACCGCACTCGGCCGCTGGTCGCTGCGCGTCGCCTTCACTCCCGCCTCCTCTCCTCTCCCCTTCCCTCCTCTCTCCTCTCCAGCTCGTTCCGCTCCGGGCGTCGCCGAAGATTGGGCCTGGCAACTGCTCCGCCGCTGGGGGATCGTTTTCCGCGACCTGATGCAGCGCGAGGACGGCGCGCCGTCGTGGTTCGAGGTCTTGCAGGTGCTGCGGCGGTTGGAAGCGCGCGGCGAGATCCGGGGCGGACGGTTCATCACCGGTGTCGGGGGTGAACAGTTCGCGCTGACGGACACGATCCAGCAATTGCGGCGACTGCGCGAAGAAGCCCCCGCGCAGGAAGTGCTCGTCATCTCCGCCGCCGATCCACTCAATCTCGCCGGGATCATCACGAAGCACGATCGCATCCCGCGGACCGCGTCGAATCGTGTGGCGTATCTCGACGGCCGCCCCCTCGCGAGTTATCTCGGTGGCGACGTCTGCTGGTGGGAATCGCCACCGGAGGGACTCGAACAGATGATCACTCACCGCCTGATGGGCCGGACCGTGGCCGATGCGACAGAGACCGACCTGGTTTCCGAGCCGATGCCAAGTCACCAGCCGGTCCCGCCAAACCCCTCTTGACCTGCCATGCGACGCGGTCGATCATTCCGCCGCTGTTGACGTTCGCGAGTTGAATCTTCAATCCGTCGAACGGGCTCGGCGAGCACGGGACATTGTCTCAACCTGAAAGAAATCATGTCGCGCGCAGAGGCGCAGAGCACGCGGAGTCTGAAATCTTTGCGAGCTCTGCGCCTCTGCGTGAGCCCTCTTCGTTTGAATCAGGAATTCCTCGTCAAGCGTGACGTTTTCGATCGTTGGTGGCAGGGAGGCTGACAAATGGGCAGGATGCTGGTTGGCAGGATCGCGACTGTCATCTTCGCGCCTCTGGCGGTTCTGCTGGTTGCGGAATGGAGTCGCACGCACGCCACCGATTTGCCGCAGCAGAATCGTGCCGCAACCAGCCCAAGACTACCAGCCGCCGCGCCACCGAATGCGGTGACGCCTCAACCCATCCCACAGCCCGTGCCGGCCCCTTCCCCGCTCGACGGACCACCGCTTCAGGATGTCCCGACGTGGTCCCAAATGGCGCGGGCCATCCTGCTGACCGCCATCCCGGACAAGTACGTCGACAAGAAGCACTGGGGAAAGACGCGCGAAGTCTTCGACGGACTGCATGTCGAACAGCGAGGCCTGAACATCCGGGTTTCCGAACGGCGTCGAAAGGTCAATCACGGATCGTGGTACATGGTCACCGTCCGTTTCCCCCAGCCGGAACAGAACGTGAAGCTGATCATCGACCAGGTTCAGTCGCACGGTCCGGGGAAGTTCTCGTTCGCGATTCATGTGGCGATGAAAAACATTCAGTTGCACGGCCAGTTCGAACAATGGCTGCTCGGCGTGAAAGGGCTGAACTTCGACTTCGAATCCGAAGTCGAGGTTCACATGCACGCGGTCGTCCAACTGCTGATCCACACCGAACGGCGATCCGGCAGCCTGCTGCCCGACCTGCTGCTGGACCCGTCGATCCGCAGCATCCGGCTGGATCTGGTCGACGTCAACACGCGCCGCGTCGGACGAATCGGCGGGGCTGTCGCCGAGGAACTCGGCGACAGCTCCCGCAAGCTCTTCGAGGATCTGATCCACTCACAGGAAGCCCGCGTGCTGAAAAAGGCCAACGAGGCGATCCAAAAGAAACGCGATTCGCTGCGGCTGCCGGTTTCGAAGCTGTGGTAGGTGCGCTCCCTTCGTTTAACCCGGAGCCAACGGCGACGGCGGTGGGTGCCAGCGCTCTCAATCACGCCAGTAGTTCGGCGTTGAGGCGATAGCGCGCCCCGCCGTCGCCGTTGGCTCCGGGTTAAACGAAGCATCGGCGACATCTGCGGTTTCGGCGCTGGACTTCAACTTCGCATCGGGCCGACGCTACGATGAAAGCCGTCGCACACCGACCTCCGATCCAGGACTGATCCAATGCGTCCCGCCCCGCAGTCACGACGTCGATTCCTGAAAGCGTCCGCCGCGCTGGCCGCGGGGGCGTTTGTTCCGTACTCGTGGACCAGCGGCGCGGAGGAGACAGCCAAACCCCGTGCGAAGAATGACCGGCTGCGGATCGGTTCGATCGGCATGCGCTACCAAGGGTCGGTCATCGCGGACAAGGCGACCGAGTTCGGCGACATTGTCGCGATCTGTGATGTCGACCGGCAGATTGCCGAGAAGGCGAAGTCGCAGTTCGGCGGCCAGGCGGATCTGTACGAAGACTACCGCGAACTGCTCGCCCGGCCGGATGTCGACGTGGTGACGATCGGCACCCCCGACCACTGGCAC
>JANMLE010000541.1:0-1106 GCA_031372385.1 Planctomycetota bacterium
GTCGGAAAGCGGTCCGGCCGTCATCGCCGCTGGGCCGCGAGCCTCTTCTTCCAATTTGCAATTTGCACTTTTCAATTCGCAATTTGCAATTCCCTACTCCAGCTTCGCATCCGATGGCGGGGCTCCCATCACGTGGTAGCCACTGTCGACGTGCAGCGTTTCGCCAGTGACGGCCGTGGACATGTCGCTGAGCAGGTAGACGGCGCTCTTGCCGACTTCCTCCAGGCTCACGTTGCGGCGCAGCGGTGACAGGGCTGCGTACATCGTGAGCATCTTGTCGAAGTCCTTCACGGCCGAGCCTGACAGTGTCTTGACCGGGCCGGCACTCAGGCCGTTCACGCGGATTTTGTTCTGGCCAAATTCGTGGGCCAGGTAGCCGACGGCGGATTCGAGCGCCGCCTTGCACAGGCCCATCACGTTGTAGCCGGGGATGACCCGTTCGCCTCCCAGGTAAGTGAGCGTCAGGATGCTGCCTCCGTTCGGCATCGCGTCCTTGGCCCGCTTGCAGACGGCCATCAGGCTGTAGACGCTGATGTCCATCGACATCTTGAATCCGTCGCGGCTGCAGCCGTGGACCGGCCCCTTCAGGTCTTCGAGCGGAGCGTACGCGATCGAATGGACCACGAAGTCCAATTCGCCAAACGTCTCCTTCGCGGCGGCGAAGGCGTTGTCCAGATCGGCATCGTTCTGCACGTCGCAGGGGAGGAACAGCTTGGGATCAAACTGTTCGACGCACTTGCGGACCCGCCGCGCCATCTTGGGGTTCGCGGGGTCTTTGTCGGGAAGGTGGGTGAACCCGAGTTGCGCCCCTTCCTTGTGCAATTGCTCGCTGATCCCCCAGGCGATCGAATAGTCGTTGACCACACCGAGCACCAAGCCGCGCTTACCGTCCATCAAACCCATGTTCCGAATCCTTCTGATGCCGATCGCGGCGGGATGGCCGCGCCGGAGGTGACAATTTCAAACTGGCGTTTTGGTGTCAGGGCGCCTGACGACTACTGTAGTCCCGTCGCTCCGCCGACGGGACGTGCGGGCGGCGGAGCGACCCGACAACAGGAACAACCCCCCAAAGAAGAGCCGGGCGAGGGACAAAACCCCAGGGACAA
>JANMLE010000545.1:0-3742 GCA_031372385.1 Planctomycetota bacterium
TTCGGCGTCCGCTGCGGGTTCGGGTGGTGAATCAGCAATCGCGAACGCAGCATGGAACGATCCGCGATTCCATGCTGCGTTTGTATTCGACTCCTGATGAACTCCCTATGGAGTGCGGTGTGACCCAGAGGGTGCCCCAACACCGCTTTGGCATTTTGGGCGCAGCCCTTTCCTGTCGAGTCACGTCAGGCATGACCGCCAGAACTGCGGAAGGAAAAAACAAAAATGCCAAAGCGGTGTCGAGCCACCGCACTCCAAAGGGAGTTCATCACGAGTCGAATGCCAAACGCAGCATGGAAACGCCGATGGTTCCATGCTGCGTTCGCGACTCCTGACTCCTGATTCCTGATTCCTGGCTCCTAATTCGCCATTCCTTTCCGGTCAGACGTCCGTCAAACCGGCCACTTCCCAACCCTTGCGATACGGGCGGCGGATCAGTCGGGCGGCGTCGGGTTGGTTCGTGAACTTCAGGTTCGCGGCGTCCCATTCCAGCTTCTGGTTCGGGAAGAACGTGGCGACTCCGCCGAGCAGCACGCTTTCTGTCAGTGGTCCCGCGTAACCGAAGTGGGCGAGCGTCGTGCCGTTCCCCCGGATCGCTTCCACGAACTGGTGCCAGTGATTGTCGCCGGCGATCTTCGGACGCTGGAAATCGGCGAATTGCTTTTCGGGCAGCAGGATCGGCTGGGCCACGTGCGGCAGCAGCAGGGCTCCCTTTTCGCCGATGAACAGCGACCCCTGGTCGGGCAGACCCTTGTCACCGAGCACCGGTCCCGTCACCTCTTTCGAGGGACGCCGATCGCCGTCGTACCAAGTGATCGGAAACGTCGGCCCGACCGAAAACTTGGTCTCGGGGAACGTGAAGTGGACTTCGGCATCGTTGGCCCAATTGGTGGCGGACGGAGCCGGTCCCTTCGAATGAGCCGTCAACGGCGCGGTCAGATCCATCGCCTTGAAGACGGGGTCGAAGATGTGGCAGCCCATGTCACCGAAGGTTCCCGTGCCGAAATCGAGCCGCTTCCGCCAGTTGCCGGGATGGTAGTAGCCGCCCCCGATGAACGGCCGCTTCTCACAAACGCCGAGCCATTGGTCCCAGTCGAGACCCGCGGGAACGGCGTCCTCACGACCCGGCAGCGGTGCCGAATCGCCCCACTTTTTGCTGCTCCACGAATGGACCTCCTTCACCTTGCCGATCGCCCCCGTCTGAATCAGGGCGACCGCCGTGCGATATGCGGAGTCCGAGTGGATCTGGATTCCCATCTGCGTGACCAGCTTCTTCGCGGCGGCCACCTTCGCCAACTGGCGCGATTCAAAGACGTCGTGAGTCAGCGGCTTCTGACCGTACACATGCAGCCCGTGTTGCATCGCGGCCATGCCGATCGGCGCGTGCATGTGATCGGGGGTCGAGACGTTGACGGAGTCCAGGTTCTTATGCTCCTTGTCGAGCAACTGCCGCCAGTCCTGATAGACGCGCAGTTCGGGGAACCGTGCCTTCAACGCTTCGGCACGCGGCAAGTCCACATCCGCGACGCAGATCAGCTTCACCTTGGCGTGACTGGTGATGGCACCGAGATCCGCCCCGGCCATTCCCGAGGCCCCGAAGCTGGCATGCCGCACGACGTCACTGGGGGGCGCGGCCGTCAGATTGCGGATGAACGCCGGCGCGGCAAACGCGACCGCGGCAGCCTTCAGAAATGTGCGGCGATCGGAACGATGCAAACGTGACATCGGCGAGACTCCTGCAGGGTTGTAGACAACGACAAAAGGAAGACGACAGGTGCCTGTCCGCAGTGGAAGTCCACCCGACGCGGGCGATGATTCTGCACTTCGGCGAACATTCCCGCCACTCAGAATCGATTCTCAGTCTGCTCGTCCGGAACCAGGGGACTGACGTCCCCCGTTTCCGAAGCCGGTTCCAACAACTGCCAGAAATTCCCTGGGGGATTGCAAGGCACACCAGCCTAGACCGACAGCGCCAACCTGGCCGTTTCGTCGCAGAACGCTGACGACAGTTCTTCAGCCCGGAGGGCGGCAGATGATAGCCCACGGCGCGAGCCGTGGGTTGAGTGGCGAAGATGCCGCATGAGCCCGGTGGGCGCTACATCGATGAACCTGCGACTTTCTTCCATGTGTCGCCCTCCGGGCTGATGGAGCCTGTTGACGATCCCACACGGCTTGCGCCGTGGGCTACCATCTGCCGCCCTCCGGGCTGAAAAGACAATCACTCCCGCTGTCATGTGAGCGCTGTCGGTCTGTTCGGGTCCGGCCAAAGACCATAGACTTCCTCAGTCCACACCATGTTGTCCGTCACGCCAAACGAATTGTCCGTCACGCCAAAGGGGAGTTGCTTTGATGTGGTCGATGCTCATTGCCGCTGTGTTGCTCGCTGAACCCGTCGCCGATCCGATCAAGGGACAACTCGTCGTGGTCGGTGGCGGGACCACTCAGAATGAAGTCTTGAATCGCACGCTGGAACTGGCCGGTGGCAAGTCGGCGAAGGTGGCGATCGTCGCCGAAGCCAACCCTGAATACGGGCCGGGCTCCGTTGCGCAGTGGCAGCGGACCGACGCCGCCAAAGTGTCGCTCGTCAACCCGCGCCAGTCGTTGGCGGCGGTCAAGCTGATCCGCGAAGCCGACTTGATCTGGCTCCCCGGCGGCCTGCAGGGGGTGTTCATGAATGCGATCGAGGGAACGGGAATCGCCGAAGCGATCCGCACCCGTTACCGGGCGGGCGGCATCGTCGGCGGCACCAGTGCCGGAGCGGCGGTGATGTCCCGCAAGATGATCGGCGGACGCAGCGATCTGGACAGTCTGCGGGCCGGCACCACGCCCTTTCTGATGGACGGACTCGGGTTGTGGCCCGACGTCATCGTGGATCAGCACTTCCTGCAAAAGGGACGGTTCAACCGCCTGACACTGGCGGTGTTTGAACATCCCGAACTGGTCGGGATCGGCATCGATGAGGAAACTGCCGTCATCGTGCGCGGCCGCCAGTTTGAAGTGTTGGGCAACGGCAATGTCACCGTCGTGGATGCCCGCAAGGCGAGTCACGAAAAGCTCGTCAAAGGCGAACCCGCCGCCGTCCGCAACCTGCGGGTGCATGTGCTGCGCGCCGGGATGAAATTCCGGCTCGACGAGTGATTCGACACGGAGAGTCCCGCCGTGAAGGTGTCCCAACACCAACCCGAAGCGTGATCTTTGAAGTGGCACCTGTTTCGTGTGAAGCTCGCCGGATGTTCAATGAAAAGTTCCCCGGCTTCGACACCGACATCCACGGCCTGGTCGAGGAAGAGAACAACGGCAAGCGCCGCTATTACGTCGACTGCGTCCGCCAAAACGGTTCGGCAAAGAGCCACGCCTGACAACCATTATTCATTCCCGGTGATTTGGACAGCGGCACTTCATTGCGGCAGTTCGCTGACTTTCCACGAGGAACGCTGTACAAGTGCCCGTTGGGACGGGCGCATCAATGCCTGTCGGACTTCGAGATTCGTAGTCCGGACGCCTTCGTCCGGACGAGGGCGTCCGGACTACAAATCTTGAGACGTTGATTCATGTGCCGCCGCTTAGGAACTGGCTCGAAACAACTTCCCGTGAGCGGCAAGGCGGCTAGCCCGGATTATTCACCACGAAAAACACGAAAGACGCGAAAGTGAAGAAGAGGCGAGAGTTCTGATCCCAAGTGACCGCCAAGGAACGACGCGCGATGTCTTGCGATGCACTGACCGCAACTCTCTTCACTTTC
>JANMLE010000561.1:0-1313 GCA_031372385.1 Planctomycetota bacterium
AGTTCTTTGGTCGGCGCACCGTTGTCGGGAGAAAAGTGCTCAGCGAGCCGCTTCACGGGCAACAGCTTGAGCACCACCGCCCGCACGACCCCCTGCCAACTCTGGAGCAAGCGTCTGCGAGCCATGCCGGACAAGACGCCCTCAAAGGGGTCAAACAGGCGACTTTGTTGAGGATCGCGAATCCGCCGCATACCGAGCCTTCCGTGCTACAAATCAGCCGACAATTGAACGCGGAGAGCTTAGCGCATGAGGCTCACCGGGACGAGTTCAGACTGCCAATAAACTCCAACAATCAGCCGTTTTGTCCAAAAAACACGGCGTCAATGACTTATGTCGGAGACGTCAACATTCGTCGAATGTCGAAACCACTGAATTCTTGCGAATTCAGCTACGAAAAATGGTTAACGGCGTTGCCCTGCGGGGATGATGCACAACTGCAACGCGGCCGTTTCAGAAATGCCCCGGGCAGCTTCTCTCGGAAGAACCGGCAGGTCGCATCAGACGATCGCCGGAACGGGGAACGCCGTGCAAAAGTCGCGGATTTCCCCGCGGACCCGCTCGGCCACAGCCTCATCCTCCGGCGCGCGGAGCACGGACAAGATCCACTGCCCCACCCGTTTCATCTCGTCCTGTTTCATGCCGCGCGTCGTCAGCGCCGCGGTGCCGATGCGGATGCCGCTCGGGTCGAGTGCCTTGCGCTGGTCGAACGGGATCATGTTCTTGTTCACGGTGATGCCCGCGTGGTCCAACGCCTTCTCGGCGATCTTGCCGGTCAGGCCGATCGCCGTCACGTCGCACAGCATCAGGTGATTGTCGGTCCCGCCGCTGGCGAGCTTGATCCCGCCAGCCATCAGGGTTTCGGCGAGTGTCTTCGCGTTGGCAACGATCTGGCGCGCGTAGTCCTTGAACGACGGCAGCATCGCTTCCGCGAAGCAGACCGCTTTGGCCGCGACGATGTGCATCAGCGGCCCGCCCTGCATGCCGGGGAAGACCGACCGGTCGAGATCCTTCGCGTACTCTTCCTTGCAGAGCACGAAGCCCGATCGCGGGCCGCGCAGCGTCTTGTGCGAGGTGCTCGACACGAAGTCGGCGACCGGCACGGGACTGTTGTGAACGCCCCCCGCCACGAGTCCCGCGTAGTGGGCCATGTCGACCCACAGCTTGGCGCCGACCTCGTGCGCGATCTCCGCGAATTTCGCGTGATCGATCTCGCGCGGATAGGCGCTGGCCCCGGCGAGGATCAGCTTCGGCTTGTGCTCGCGCGCCAGCCGTGCCACCTCGTCGAAGTCGATCCGGTGGTCGGACTCGCGCAC
>JANMLE010000588.1:0-1178 GCA_031372385.1 Planctomycetota bacterium
GGAGTTGGACCGGCTGACGCAGATTGCTGAAGACCGTCGCCCAATGCAGGCCGGTCACAAATCCCACCCCGAGACAGCCGAACCAGATCGAATGGTGGAACAGATAATCATCGGTCTCCCCCCGGCGTTCTTTCGCCAGCCCGTACTTCTTGTGGGGGATGTTGACGCCGCTTGGGGGCACGAACCGGACGCTCCAGCAGATGCCGATGATGCCGAGTGGAAACGCCCAGCCGAACCCGGTTATGAAGCCGAGGTGGTCCTCGCGAGTCATCCAGCCATTCGGTTCGCCCGCGGCATTGAAGTGAGTCGCCACGCGCTCCGGCAGCAGCGACACGGTCGCCACGACGCTCGCCCCGAAGACGACGTACAAGAAAACCAGTAGCGCGAGGGAGAGATGAAAGCGGCTCATGATTGGCCTCCCGTATGCCGACGGTGCCGACCCGCCAGCGAACCTGATTGTCGTTTCAGCCCGGAGGGCGGCAGATCGCAGCCCACGGCGCAAGCCGTGGGGATCTTGCGGCAGATCTCGATCAGCCCGGAAGGCGACACCGTGAACGACGCGTCACGGTCATCAATGTGTCGCCCTCCGGGCTCTGCCGAAAACGTCTCCACGCAACCCACGGCTTGCGCCGTGGGCTACTACCATCTGCCGCCCGCCGGGCTGAAGAATACTTGTCGACCTTGATCCGCGAATGGCCAGCTTAGCGCTGTCGGTTTAGCAGCCTGTCGAAAGGCGTGGGATAGGCTTCCAGCCTGTCGTCTTCTTGACAAATACACAGACTGGAACGGACAGGTAAAAAACCAGTCCTACTTCAGTGTCTTCACCCGCACGTTGCGATAACGGACGAACTGATTCGTGTAATCGCCGCCGCCGTGGACCTGCAGCGCGATGCTGCCGGCGCCCTGGTGGCGCTTCTCGGTGTCGGTGAATTCCATGAAGCGGACGCGGTTGATCCAGGTCGTGATCTTGGGGGGATTGCTTTCGATCCGGGCGCGCAGTTCGTTCCACTGGCCGTGTTTCCAGAAGGCCGGCCAGTCTTCCGACTTGATCGGACAGGGGACGAGTGACGGCTTCGTCTGGATCTTGGTGACGTCATCCAGAAAGTCGAAGTTGCGGTGATGAACCCCGCCCGACAGGCCCTCACCGTAGATGCCGGCCAGGTTGCCGTTGTTGTGGT
>JANMLE010000629.1:0-10024 GCA_031372385.1 Planctomycetota bacterium
CGCGACTTTGCCGCCAAAGGTCTCGCCCCCCACCGACGACTGGTTCACAACCACCAGCACCAGCAGACGAGGGTCTTCCACCGGGGCTCCGCAGACGAACGAGCTGATGTATTTGCCGTGCATGTAACCGCCGCTTGGTGAAATGCATTGGGCCGTCCCGGTCTTGCCGAAGACGTTGTACCCCGGAATCCGGGCCCGCTTGCCGGTGCCGCGCGTGACGACCTCCTGCATCGGCACCTCGACCAGCCACCGCGCCACATCCGCATTGACGGTCGTTTCGCTGATCTGCCGGACGGCGGCCGTCGAATCCCCGGCCTGGGGCAGCACGATCCGTGGACGCAGCAACAGTCCCCCGTTGGCCAGCGCCGCATGAGCGACGATCAGTTGCAGCGGCGTCGTCGCCAGTTCGTGCCCCATCGGGATCGAACCGGTCGAGTAGCTGGTCCATTCCTTCAGCGGTCGCAGGATGCCGGGAAGTTCGCCCGGCAGTTCGATGCCCGTCTTGCGGCCGAAGCCAAACAGGGTCGCCGCTTCGAACAGCCGTTCATTGGTCAGCCGCTCGCCGACCTTGGCCATGCCGATGTTGCTCGACTTCACCAGCACGTCCGTCAGGCTGAGTGTGCCGTATCGATGGTGATCATGCAGCAGCCGGCGTCCCATCTTGTACAGGCCGTTCTCGCAGTCAAACATGTCGTTCTTGTGCAGCACCCGCTGATCCAGGCCATAGCTGACGACGAACGGTTTGAATGTCGACCCCGGCTCATAGATGTCGGCGATGGCGCGGTTCTTCCATTCGTCCGGCGCGGCCAGTTCGGGATGGTTGGGATCAAACGTCGGACGGGTCGCCATCGCCAGCACGTCGCCCGTCTTCGGATCGAGTGCGATCGCGCTGCAGCTTTCCGGCTTCCACTCGGCCATGACCGCGTCGAGTTCCCGTTCGGCGTACAACTGCACGACCAAGTCCAGGGAGAGTTGAACCATTTGTCCCGGCCGAGGCGCTTGCTCGACATCGTCCAGGATCTCCATCACGCGACCGCGCGAATCGCGGGCCAGTTTGCGCCGCCCCTGTTCGCCGCTCAGGTTCCGGTCCAATCCCTCTTCGACGCCGCCCCGTCCGATGCCGTCGATGTCCCGCAGACCGAGCACGTGCGCCGCCACGATCCCCTGCGGATATTCGCGGCGGTATTCGTCGCGAAAGCCCCAGCTTCCCGCCGGCAGATCGAGTTGCTTGACTTGCTCCACCTCGTCGCCCGACAGCCGCCGCTTCACCCACAGGAAGTGGCGGTCGCGGCGTTCTCCGATCCGCTCGAAGAGCACATCCGCCTTCAGATCGAGTGCGCCGGCCAGCGCGTTGGCGATCGTCCACGCCTTGGAGATGCGACTCGGGACGACATACAGGCTGCGCAGCGTCACCGAGGTGGCGACCAGACGCCCCTGTCGGTCCACGATGTCCCCCGGCCGCGCGGCAATTTCTTCGGCGTACTCGCGCTGCCGCTCGGCCCGGTCGGCAAGCCCCACCTGCTGCCACCATTGCAGTTGAACGAGCCGCAGCGCCAGCAGTGTCCACGCCACACCAAACGCGGTCACCACGAACCGGGCACGGTTCAGGAGGGACGTCGTGGATTGGGGTGAAGAAGAAGTCATCATCGCAACAACTTTGTGGTGGGGTGCTCCGCGGCACACGCTGCCTACCGACCGAAGAAACTGATCTCTACACAACTCGACGATCGAGTCCCTGTTCGATGCATGTCGCCTGGAGTGCGTCTCCGATTCTGACATTCGCTGTCTCCCTCAATTCGCTGCCGATCTCCTCGCCAAGACGAAGAGGCGACAGCGAATTGAGGGAGACAGCGAATGGGACGCGAACAGAATCCTGCCTGTCCGCAGGTTGCATTCGACCCTGAACTTGAATCGCACGCGGCCAAAAAGTTGTGTGGATACCAATGACTGCAGATTGTGGATTATTCAAAGCCGCCGGTTGTTTCGATTCGGGGGATTGCTCCAGTTCAACAGCGGAGCCCGGCGCTGATCCGACCGTTGCGGTTTGGGGGGCCGATACATGGTCGCGTCGTCCCGTTCCAAAGCGTCGAGCAGCTTGGCCGGTGCTCCCAGACGCTGCGTTGCCAGTCGCAGTTTGGCCTGTGTCTCCAGCAGAACTTCCAACTGGTAATTCTGCTGGCTGAGCGATCTTTTCAGGGCCATGTTTTGCGTCTCCAACGCGGTCCCGGTGAGTGCCACCGAGACGACGAGCAGGAGCGCGGCTCCAAAGCGAAAGTACATCACGGCGCATTCCGCGAAACTCGGCCCAGGGTGCGAGCCGGAATCCACGGAACGCCCGGCAATCAAGACGCCGACGAATCTGCGCTTCACGTTCGCGCGAAGACCATGAGCACATGAGCACGTTGATCCTGTGCTCCGCGATTCGTTCAGTCGGCGGCCTCTTGTCGAAGCGCTCCGGCTCCCGTCGACACAACGGAAGCGCAGAGACCCGCAACAAGGCTCATCGGAGCGTCCGGCCGCCTCCCACCACGTCAACCCGGCTGGCGTCGGCGGGAAGTCGCAGAACCGCGCCGATCTTGAGCGTATTGCCGTCTGTAAGGACGTCGCGATTCATTTCGAACACCTGCACCCAGCGCGACGAGCGCCCCAGGTGCCGCTGGGAAATGCCGCTGAGCGTGTCCTCGCGACCGACGCGATACATCGGCGTGCCGTCGTTCGCCACGAAGAGCCCGGCATCCGACTCGTCCTCGGTTTGCGCCGCACGAGTCGATGTCGCCGCTGTTGACTCTGACGCTGCCGCTGCCGAAGTCGACACACTGGCTGTTTGAATGGGATCCACTGCGCCGGCGGTCGGGATCAATTGGGGATAGGCCCGTTCCAAGGCGTCGGCAGGTGGCGTGGCGATGATGACACCCGGCCGCATGCGCTTGGGATCGGTGATCACTTGGGCGTTGTGCTGGGCCAGCGCCATGAAGTAGCGGCCGGTGCCGTATTTCTTGCGAGAGATCGTCCAGTAGTTGTCGCTGGGTTCGATCTGATACGTGTCCCCCGCGACCAGCGGACGCGTTGATGATTTCGCGCCGAAGTCCTCGTCGATCTGAGTCGCGGGTGCCGGTCGCGCCGCACGGCGCGGAATCGAGTCGCTTGGAAAGCCGGGGACCGATGGACGCTCATCAGCGGGAAAGGCATTCGCGGTCGCATCCGTTGGTGCCGCCGGACGAAAACCGCCCAACCGGTCATCGGTCTGGGTCGTGAGACGACTGTCGATCGGAAACGAGTCTCTGGAAGGAATGGTCAGCGCCGGAACTGCGGACTTCGCGCGGGGCTGATCGAAGGCGTCGTCAAGGCCCTGTTCAGGCACTGCGGCGGGGACTGATTTCTGCACCTCAAATCCGGGATCGTTCGCATCACTCTCGGCCGCGCGGGCCGTCTTCGCATTCGCGGGACGCTGCACTTCGAAATTGTCGTTCCCCGCGAATGGGGCCGCGGACGCTTCGCGCCGCGGGTTGTCCGCGAACTCGTTGGGTGCCGACGGCTTCACCACCACGGGAGGTTCAAATCCATCCGGCAACCGCTTGGCAGGACTCGCGAACGGATCATTCGCTTCGCTGAATTCCGCCGGAGCCTTTCGCTCGTCATTGGCTGGCAAATCGAATCCAGCCGTCGCCGGACTGCTCTTGGTGGAGGTGGCGATGTCCTTGCCAGCAAACGGATCAGCAGCATCCAGTGCGGCAGGCGCGGCGGGGCTGCCCGATCGGACCGATGCTTTCGCAGGGTTGGCCGCGGATCGCTCGTTGAACGGATCAAAGTCGTCACCCAGAGTTGCCGCCGATGCATTCGGGACAGCAGCCGGTTGAGCGGCCGTCGTGCCGACCGGGCTCGAGACCTGTGAAATTCTCGCCGGCACTCTCGTACGAGGACGGTCATCATCCGGAACAGATGTCGGCAACCGGGGCTTTGCGGGCGGAGATGCAACCGGTTGTCCAAAGGGATCGCGATCACTCGCGGCAACACCGTCGCGAGGCAATTCCGTGTCGGCAGGCATCGGTGCCGCCGCGGTCGCCGCCGCGCGGATGATCGTGTTGGACTCCGCGAATTCACCCGCTCCCGCCACGAGGGTATCGGACGGGGCCGATGTTGCTTCTGCGGGCTGCGAACCCTCGGATTGCTCAGCGGTTGGTTCATTCGCGGGCGGATTCTGTTGAGCCATCGCGGCCGAGGGCTGGTGCATCCGCTTGTAAACCATGAAGCCGAACACGCCGCACAGCATCGTGATCATCAACAGACCCGCTTTGGTTTCACGCGTCATGATCGAGGCTCCTTCCTCGGGACAGACCCGCAGGTCCATCCGCGTTTCGACGGTCATGGACGACCGTCGTTCAAAAAATCAGGGACTCCGCCATTCCTGTTGAACCACACATGTGAGCGGCAAGGCGCTAGCCGCAGGTCTGCGGGAAATCACCGGCGGCTAGCGCCTTGCCGCTCACGTCACACAACTTTCGAGCCACCCGCAACTTGGCCGAACGGCTGCGCGGATTGACCCGTTGCTCCTGATGCGACGCCACAATCGGCTTGGCAGTCAGGCAGTCCCACCGGTCAGCCCGCCGAAATTCCTGCTTGACGATCCGATCTTCCAGCGAATGGAACGAAATCACCGCCGCCAATCCCCCCGGCTTCAGCGAACGAAACAGACTCTCTTCCAGACCTCGTTTCACATGGTCCAGTTCCTGGTTGACGGCAATCCGCAATGCCTGGAACACGCGAGTCGCCGGGTTCTTGTCGCCCGGTTCGCGCCGCTTGATTCCCAAGCACTCCGCCACCGCATTCGCCAGATCCGCTCCGGTCAGGATCGGATTTGTTGCCGCCCGCTTCACCAGGCAGCGGGCGATCCGACCGCTTTCCGGGTCTTCTCCATATTCCTTCAGCCAGTGCTCAAGTTCGTCCACGGTCGCGGTGGCCAACAATTCCGAAGCGGGACGTCCCCGACGGGTGTCGAACCGCAAGTCCAACGGCCCTTCCGCTCGAAACCCAAACCCGCGCGACTCATCCGCCAATTGATCCGACGACAAACCCAGATCCAGCAACACCCGATCCACAGTCGGAATCCCCAATTGTTTGAGGACGTCAGTCAATTCCACGTAGCTCGCTTGTCTCAGGATGACCCGCTCCGAAACCGGCAGCACGGCCGCCGCCAGTCGCAGCATCATGGGATCCCGATCCAGCCCGATCAGCATCCCCGTGTCGCCGATCTGACTCACGATCATCCGCGCGTGGCCACCGGCACCCACCGTTCCATCCACCACGACCAATCCCGGTTGCAACTCCAGCACGCGCTGAACGTCCCGCAGCAAGACCGGTGTGTGAACCGCCGCATTCCGTCCAGTCATCGTGACGCTTCGCAAGAAATTCGCTCAAGTTTTCGACAAGATTTGCCGGGGGGCTTATATGAGGCCACGGAATTCTTGGAAAGATCAGGTCGGAAACGTGGTGGTTCAAGCGACCGAGTCGCACCGGCCCGGCCGGACCGATTCGATGGATGGATGGATGGATGGATGGATGGGGTTCGAGGCAGCCGCTCGCAGATAACCAACCCAGTGGTGGGTGAGATCACCAGTCTCCAATTGGGGAGGACTGAGTCGCGTTGGAGTCTGTCGTTGATGGGACGCAGGCGGCGCGGGTCAGTTTCACGCCGCTCAGGTCGTCTTGATCTCGTCAACGAGCGACTTCACACCGCGCCAGGTCATGCATGGTGCGAGCCCACTCCAACGCGGTCTCGATCGTGTCGAAGAGCGCGCC
The DNA here is from genome assembly GCA_031372385.1 of Planctomycetota bacterium. Taxonomy (GTDB): domain Bacteria; phylum Planctomycetota; class Planctomycetia; order Planctomycetales; family Planctomycetaceae; genus Schlesneria. The sequence goes on from JANMLE010000629.1 coordinate 5,797, forward strand.
GTTCCAGTGCTGCTCCAAGACTCCCCAACCGCATTCGATCGGGTTGTATTTGCTGTGGTACGGCGGAAGGTCCACGAGTTCGATTTCCAACCCGGTCTCATCCACGAACTCCACCAGGCGTTTCAAGAACCGGGTCCGCGCACTGCTGATCTCCGGGCCGTTATCCAATTCGATCATCAGTCGCCGCACACCCGGGTGCTGCTCGCGACGTGACCACCACCACCGCTTCAGCCCAGGGCTTCCGAGGTGGTGTCCGTCCACGTTTGTAGCCGAATTCGCAAGAATTCGGATCGTCTGACTGATCGTGCGAATTCTTGCGAATTCGGCTACAGGCTGCGATTCTCGGCATTTCACACCTCGGAAGCCCTGCCGCTGCAGCCCGTCCACGATGAAGTCGGCCGTCTCGCGCGAATGCCCGAAGAGCACGTTGAGTTGCCGGATCTTCCGGGCACCGCGTGACACCTCCAGCACGCCACTCGGAACCAGGAACGCCAGCGGATGCCTGTCGTGATCAGCGGCCGCTCGCCGCAGACGCGACTTTCCGCGACGCGAGAACGGGCCGAGTTTCACCTTGGCCTTGGTGTCCATCGAGATTCTCAGGCAGCACGGGTCAGCCGCGGCTCGTTCTCGCGCCGCCGCGACATGCGCGAAGATGGCGTCGGTTTCCGTCCCTTTTTTGAGGCTTGGTCTTGAGCACCGACCGCAGCCGATAGCCCAAGGAACCGGCTCAAAACAACTTCCCGGATTGACACTGGTGTTTCTGCGAGCGGCCAGGCGCTAGCCGCCGGTGTTTCCAACTCACCGGGGGCTCGCGCCTGGCCGCTCACGGGAAGTTGTTTCGAGCCAGTTCCCTACAGCAAGGTTTCCAGCAGCATGCGGATCTTGCGGAGTTCCAGTGCCCGGTCCTGATCTTTCAGCAGCAGGGCGGGAAGAATCTCGACGGACAGCGCCCGAGTGTAGTTGTATCGGCGAAGTTGACCGATGATGCGGCTGTAGTCGACCTCACCCAAGCCGACGGAAACTTGGATCTCCGTCGGCAGCGTGTCGCGCAGGTGCGTGTGGTAGACGTACGGATAGACTTGGTCGTGTGACTGGTTCGCATACCGACCGACCATGTAGTAGCTGGGATCGAGGGTCAGCCCGAGTCCGGGCACGGCCTGGCACAACTCCACGGCGGTTTGCGGGTCTTCGGTCAGATACCCCGTCTTGGTCTTCAATGAGACCCGGATGCCGGAAAAATTCGCCGCGGCCAGACGGCTGCGCAGGCGATCGATTTCCTCATTGAATGGTGTCCCAAGCGTCGCGGCGGGGATGGTGATCTGAGTGATCTTCATCATCTTGGCGACACGGCAGAGCGCGTCGAAGGCGGTGGCCGAGACATCGTCTTCCACGGTGAGCGCCACGGGAGTCAGCCGGGTCCATTCGCGAAACTGTGTGAAGAACCGCTCGGGGCTGGCGGCAACGTACGACGGCTTCATGTGTTCGGATTTCTCATCCATCCAGATTTCGATCTTGTCGTAACCCAAATCGGAAATCTGCTGGCAGGCCTCGGCGAGGCTGACGTCTTCAAAACATCGTGACGAGGCTGCGACAAACACTCCCACACTCCCTTGACCGGATGCATCGCACCGAACTTGGACGGGCTCCCGTGGAACACCGTCACGCGTGGCCGCTCCAGAACGACCGGCGGTAAGTTAATCCGATTGGGCAGATTCTGCAAGAACCGTCGGATGTTCCCGGCGAGATGATTGTAATTGACGTGCGGAATGTTCGTGTTTTTCCGATCAAACGGCCGATAAGACACTTCAAGCGATCGGATCGCCAAGTTTGCCCATGCCGAATGCCGGCCGAACAGTTCTCAGGGGAAGTTTCATGAGTATCAAAGCAAGCTGGGGATTGACCGTCCTGCTGGCTGCCAGTGCCTTGGTCGGTTGCGGACAGTCTCGCCAATTGGTTCGAGGACAATCCCCCTCCATGAGCGCTCCGGCAGCGGCTGCCGCTGCTGGGGAATGTGAGGGACCGATTATCGGGTCGGCACCGGGCTATGCTGACCAACTCAAGAGCCACAAAGCCAAACTCAGCCATCAGGATTTCAAGCCATACAACGGGTTCCGCGACAACAATTTTGGGTACGAGGGCGGGTACTACGCGGGGCCGCAGGGTTATTACACGGATCACGACCGGACCTATACGGCGGGCTCCGCCGCCGGCTGTCCCGCCTGCGAATACGGACGCGGCTGCCCGCAGGGAGGCTGCGAACATTGCGGTTGCAAAGCCGGTTGCAATGCCGGTCCCGGCGGATGCCCCCAGCACTACCAGACGCACCGCTTCAACTGGCCGCAGAACATGGTCTATCCGCCGAATGAAGTTCCCGCCGCCATGGTGCAGTACCCGTACTACACGTTGCGGGGCCCCACGGACTTCTTCATGAAGTGAGCTGCACGACCCGCCGAATTCCGCGGCGTGCGAACCGCAAAACTTGCGACGACCTCGACGGTCTTCAAGCCCGCCCCTCTCCGGGGCGGGCTTGAGTCGTTTGCAGTTGGAGGAACCTTTCCACGGCGGCGCGACTCGGCATCGCGGGCTGGGCACCGAACACAGTGCAGGCCAGCGTACCGGCTGCGCAGCCGAAGCGCGCGGCGTCGGCGAGTGATCGTCCCTCCGACAGCGCCACGGTCAACCCCGCGGTGAAAGCATCTCCCGCGGCCGTCGTGTCGACGATGTCGGCCTTCGCCGCGGCGATGTGTTCCGTTCGCCCGCCTTCCGTGCAGATCAGCGTCCCCAACTCACCCAATTTCATCACGACTTCACAGGCACCGGCGCGCTGCAGGATCTGCGCGGCCTCTCCGGCCGACCGCAGATCGTCGACGAGAATACCCGTCAACGCCTGCGCTTCACTCTGATTGGGGCTGATCAGATCCACCGATCGCAGTTCATGAGGCAACGCCTGCGACGGAGCCGGCGCGGGATCCAGTATCGTTCGGACTCCGTACTGACGGGCGAGCCGGATGGCTGTGGCGACTGTGTCGACGGGAGTCTCCAATTGCACGATCAGCGCGTCGGCCGCGGCGATCACATCGGTCCGCTCGGTCACATCCGCGGGACTCAGTCGTCCATTCGCTCCCGCGACGACGACGATCGCATTCGCACCCGCCGCATCGACTCCGATCAGCGCCACGCCACTGGAGCATTCGGCGGTCGTGAGCACATGGTCGGTGCAGACGCCGTACTCACCCAGCGATTTTCGGAGCAGTTCGCCGAATGCATCGTCTCCGACGCGGCCGATCATGGTCACCCGCGCCCCCAACCGCGCGGCGGCCACCGCTTGGTTGGCTCCCTTGCCTCCGGGGATCGTCTGAAAGTGATCGCCGTGAACGGTCTCGCCGGGCCGCGGCAGCCGCGCCATCCGGGCCACGAGATCCATGTTGATCGAACCGACGACGACGATGTACGGAATGGGCACGGTACTACCTCACACGGCCGTCAGTGAAACGTTCTCATGAGCGGGATGTTTGGTCGCAACGCCAACGGCGTGCGTGCGGAAGGCCGCCAACCTTGATTCGAGCGCACGCCGTTGGCGTTGCGGCTAAACGAAAACGTCTCACTTCGGCGGTTGGCTGCTCAGTTGTACCAGTGCTTCGAGGACGCGCGCCCGTTGGACATCGGTCAACTTCAAGTAGCGGTGCTTGCCGTCCGCCGTTGGTTCAAACTTTGTGAACCCGTCCTGCTCCACGATCACCCGGCCGGGTGCGGAGAGATCGAAGTAACCGCGGTCGGAATGGACGGCATACAGGACGCTGGTCAAATCCCACGTCGGCCGATCGTGTGGCGGCGGTTGATACCGCCGGTACGCTTCTGCCAACGGATGGTTGGGAACATAGCCGTAATCCTTCACGATGCTCGCCGAGGGATACGGCAGGGCAATGCCGATTTCAAAGCCGCTCCAGACCACATTGGTCGGCCATTCGTCCGCGAGCTTGCGGCAATTGGCGATGTCCTGCACGACGTTGTATTCGCAGTAATGGTTGTTGGCACCGATCGGCGTGAAGGCCCCGGCCATGATCGACAGCACCTTCACCTTCTGGCGAATCAACTCGATCCCCGACAGCGGCGAAGCCTCGTCGGACTTGGAGTCGATCAGCCGCGCGAGGTTTGTCGAGAAGCCGACTTGGGCGATGCTCACCGATCCATCCGGCTGTGCCGCCAGCGTCTTTCGCAGCAGAGCCAC
>JANMLE010000640.1:0-5744 GCA_031372385.1 Planctomycetota bacterium
TTTCGACGGATTCGCAGATGGTCGTCGGCGGGGGGATTGGCAGGCCGTCCTGAAGCAGGCCCTCGATGTGGAAGTCGATGGCTTCGCGAATGAGTGTTTCCACTTCTTCCAGAGTCTCCGCCACCGCCACGCAGCCGGCAGGTCGGGGACTGTCGCTCCGTAGCGGGATGGGCCTTTTTCAATCATGACGGCGTATCTCGCGGGGAACCTCACTTCAATCCGGTTGGCTTCAACATGCTGTTCAAGGTTCCGGGTGGGACGTCGAAGGAAGGCACTCAGGGCAACTCGATTCCCGCGCCGCGAGCCGCCGTCGCCAGCTCGTCCCTCAACCGCGAAACCTCGTCCGCCGACTTCGCCTCCAACGTCCCGCCGTCGGTGACAGGCAACCGCAGGAAACGCTGGAGCATCTGAATCTCCGCGAAGACCCTCCCCTGGGCCAGTCCTTCGAGCTTTCCTTCGAGCTTTCCTTCGAGCTTTCCTTCGAGCCTGCCTTCGAGCCTGCCTTCGTCCTGCCCCAGCCGTCGCTCCACGCGCAGGTCCGTCAGGTAATCGAGTTGTCCCTTGTGGCGGGCTTCATAAATCTCACGTTGGATGTCCGTTTGAGCAAGCATGTTCAGTTCCTTTCCGGCTCGTTGCCACGGCGGAGCCGCCAGTTCCGGCGGCCAGTGGTTGAGATCCAGTGTGGCGGCGTGCCGCAGGAAGTACAACCACTTGTCCAGATCATCGCCGAGGTCGGTCAATCGCTTGTCGAACTTCGGCAGTTCGAGAACGTGCATTTCGATCTGATCGGTGAACGGCACTCCCCCGGAGTCCTCGCACAGGCGAAAGCGATGGTGCGGCCCCGTCAATTCTGCAAACAGCACGTCGTCCAGCACCAGCACCGAAATGGTCGGCCTCAACTGGGTGTAGTCTTCGCCCGCGGTCAACTGCTCCGTGTGGAGCTTGGCCCAGTAGTACAGCACACGTTCCCGCAGGGCGTGGTGGCGGCGAATCTGCATCTCGACGTTGAAGTTCCGCCCCGATTCGTCGCGCGCCTTGATGTCCAGCACCGACAGCTTGTCATCGAGGGTCTCCAACGGGAGAAACGGGTTGAGGATCACCACCGACTCGACCCGCTGACCGGGCGGTCGGTTCAGGACCGCATTGAGCAGCGAACAGAGGCTTTCACCGTTCTCCTGTTGCCCGAAGACGCGTTTGAAGGCGTAGTCCACGGTCGGTTCGATTCCGATGGGCATGAGACGCTCCTTGCAAGCGGACACGGCACGGCTCACACGCCGAGAATCCATTGGGAACGGCGGAATCCCGGCTTTGCCTTGTGGGATCGCTCGCGCTGGGAAGTGGACGCAGTTCACCGAATTCGACGCACCTCAACGAGACTTGAATCGGCATGAGCCGCTTCTTCCACATGGTTGAGAGGTGATCAGATTTTTTGCAGGAGAATACATCGAGTCTCCGGCAAGCTCAACGACCTCGGCAAGAGTGCGCACGATGCGGCAGCATTGCGCCGCGGCATTGGCTCGTGTCACCGATGATCCGTGTGGGGCGGACTGGTGGGAAACCTGTCCGACAAGCGTTCGTTCATTCAAAAACGCCGGCTGGCGGAATATCATCCGGCCATGATTGCCCAGTTTGCACTTCAATTGATTCTTGGGATGAGCCTGATGTGGGCGTTGATGCCCCGTTTTCGCGTCACGTCCGGGTTCTTCCGGATTCAGATGATGATCGCGATGGCGCTGGGGGTGCTCGCCATTCTGACGCTGGGGCAGTTGACCGCGATCTCGGGGCAACCTGTAGCGGACCAGTGGTTGCTGGCGGCTCGCATCGCGGCCGGGGTGATCGCGGTTGCGGGGTATGTGGGTTCTGTCCTGTGGATGCTGGACAAACGGCCGGCCGGGACCGCGTGTGTGTTTCTCATCCTGGCGGCGTCGCTGGCAAGTCTGGTCATGTCTCAGGGCGGCTTCGTGTGGGTCATCACCGAGTCGGGTGGGTTGCTGTTGGTCTCGCAACTGGCCACTGCCGCGATTCTGGGGGGATCTGTCACAGGGATGTTACTCGGCCACTGGTATCTGACCGCTCCCACGATGTCGATTGATCCGCTGCGGAGACTCAGCCTGCTGTTTGGAATGGCTGTTGTGTTGAGGCTGTTGGTCTCCGCGACGGTTTGGATGCTGGCGGGCCAGAGTCTGACGGATGGAACCCACTGGACTTGGTTTGCTCTGCGCTGGCTGGCCGGGATCATCGGCCCGCTGGTGATCTCAATGATGGCCCTGCAGATCCTGAGATACCGCAACACACAGGCGGCCACGGGAGTCTTGTTCGCCGGCGTGATCCTGACCTTCATCGGCGAATTGTCGGCCGCGCTGCTCTACTCCGAACTTCACGTCCCCCTCTGACCCTCTCGTCCCCACCCACTACCCACTACCTTCCCAATGCACATCTCCTTCGATTGTCCCAAGTGTCTGCAACCGGCCCGCGGCGAGGTGACGTCCGCCAGCGGCGCTGTGACCTGTTCCAATTGCCAGTGGACGCGGCCGATTGGCGACGGGGATCTGCGGGGTGAAACGCCTTGCCGCTGTCTGGTCTGTGGCTGCGGCGACCTGTGGCAGCAGAAGGACTTTTCCCCGCGGCTGGGTGTCGCGATCGTGGTGGTGGGTGTTGTGCTCAGCACGGTGGCAATGGCTTACATGCAGCCGGAACTGTCGCTGGGAATCCTGATGGCTTCCGCGCTCGCCGACATGGTGCTGTTCGCCGTGTTGCGCAACTGTCTGGTCTGTTACCGGTGTCACGCGCGATTTCGCCGGGTTCCCGGCTTGGAGCAGGTGGGGACGTTCGACCTGGAGGTCAACGAACGGTATCGTCAGGAGTCGATTCGACTGAAGCAGGCGGAACAATCGGCCGGGCCAAGATAGGGCGGTCGTTAGCTTGGATTTTTCACGGCGTCGTAGCTGAGTTCGCAAGAACTCAGGTCGCGGTCTAACGTTTCACTGAATTCTTGCGAATTCAGCGACAAACAGTAGGACGGATTTCCAATCCGTCCAGTGTGCTCGGACGGATTGGAAATCCGTCCTATTGCTCGTCAAAGACGCCGGTTCCGGTGTCGTGCGGAAGACCGTTCTCCTGCGGCCCATGTTGACACTTCCCCCCATCCCGTGACCTGAAATTCCCATGGATGTCCGGCAGACGCGACTCGTCGAAGACATGGCCGGTCTGTTCCGTGGTGAACTGGCCTGCGATCGGATTTCGACGGCGCTGTATGCGACCGACGGCAGCCTGCATCAGATCACTCCGCTGGCGGTCGCGTGTCCCCGTGACCGCGAAGACCTGATCACTCTGGTCAACTATGCCGCCGAGCAGAATCTTCCGTTGATCGCGCGCGGCGCCGGCAGCAGCGTCGGTGGCGAGTCGCTCGGCCACGGCATCATCGTGGACTTCTCACGGCACATGAACGCCATCGAACAGGTCGGCGAGCAAACCGCGCGGGTTCAGCCGGGCGTGGTCCACAGCGTTTTGAACCGCACCCTCGCGCAGTCCGGTCGCTGCTTCGCGCCGGACCCCTCCAACTCGGCGACCACCACGATCGGCAGCATGGTGGCGCTGGACGCCGCGGGCTCGCATTCGCTGCGCGTCGGTTCGACGCGGGACTACGTGCTGGGGTTGGAAACCGTGCTGGCCAACGGGGCGAGTTTCCTGGCCGAGCTCGAATCACTGGAACCACTGAAGTCGCCGTCGGACTCGCCGCAGGACTCATCGGCGAGCGCCGCGACAAACACGGCGGAAACAAAGCACGGAATCGTCGGTCGGCTGGCGACGCTGCTGTCGGACCATGCCGCACTGATCGAAGAGAAACAACCAGCCTCCCTGCCGCGCAACCGCGCCGGGTATTTCCTGCGCGGTGTCCTGTCGCCGACTCACTTGAATCTTCCCCGGATGCTCGTGGGATCCGAAGGGACGCTCGCGCTGTTTGCGTCGGCCACCCTGCGGACCGTTCCGCTGCCGGCCCATCGGGGAGCGATGCTGCTTTCGTTCGGCTCATTGGAAGGCGCGGTCCGGGCGGTTGCCGACATCGCCGCCGATCGTCCCAGCGCCTGCGATCTGCTCGACCGGCGGCTGTTGACGCTGGCGCGTGAGACCGACACGCGCTTCGAACGACTGCTTCCCGCCGCGGCCGAAGCCGCGTTGCTGGTCGAGCATGTCGGGTTCAGCGAAAACGAAGTGGCCGGCAAGCTGACGTCACTCGCCATGCGGTTGGGTGAGCTGACCGACTCCGGCGCGACCGCCTTCGTCGCGCGCTCGCCCGAGGAACTGGAGTTTCTCTGGTCGCTGCCGCTGCGGGTGGTGCCGTTGCTCAACGGAGTGCGCGACCCTTTCAGCGGTCCGCTGCCAATCGTCGAGGACATCTCCGTGCCGCCCGAGGCACTCGAAGAGTTCATCGTGAAGATGCGGCGCATCCTGCAGCGGCACGAGATCACGGCGTCGCTGTTTTCTCACGCCGCGGTCGGTCAGTTGCACATCCGTCCGTTTCTGCCGCCGCCCACGCTCCATGACGGCCCGCGACTGGAGGCGCTCGCGCGCGACCTGTATCACGCGGCGCTGTCGCTCGGTGGCTCGATCAGCGGCGAACACGGATTGGGGTTGTCGCGTACCGCGTTTCTGCGGTCGCAGTACGGCGAGTTGTATCGCGTCTTCCAGGAAGTGAAGTTGCTGTTCGACCCGCACAACCTGTTGAATCCCGGCAAGGTGCTGACCGACGATCCCCATCTCACTGTTCATCACCTGCGTCCGGTCAACACGCCACAGCCGACCACGGCGGGAGCGGGCGGGACAGTGTCGAGCCGGACGGTGGGATCGCAGGTTTACGATCTGCAACTGAAATGGTCTGCCGCCGAGATGAGCCAGGTCGCCACCGCCTGTCACGGCTGCGGGGCCTGCCGAACTCAGGAACCGGCGCAGAGGATGTGTCCGTTCTTTCGCGCCGTTCCGTCCGAAGAGCGTTCTCCACGCGCGAAAGCCAATGCCGTCCGCGCGGTCTTCGACGGTCGCATCCCGACGCACGATCTGGCGTCGTCCGACATGCGGAAACTCGCCGGCCTGTGCTTCAACTGCAAACAGTGCGAGCGGGAGTGTCCCAATCATGTCGATATTCCCCACCTGATGATCGAAGCGAAGGCTCAGCACCTCGCCGCCAACGGGCCGATGATGTCCGAGTGGTTTCTGTCGCGAGTCCACTCGTGGGGAAACCTCCTCTGCCGACTCGCGTGGCTGATCAATCCGCTGCTGGGAAACTCCGCGGCGCGGTGGGTCTTGGAACGGACGATGGGAGTCGCCGCCGAACGCCGTCTGCCGCCGCTGGCCCCGCGTCCCTTTCTGCGGACCGCGCCACGGGAATGGACGGCACCGCCCGCGACGATCCGCAATGGTCAGCCGGTCGTCTACTTCGTCGACCACTTCGCCAACTTCCACGACCCGGAACTGGCGACCGCCTTCGCGCGTGTCTTGGAACACAACGGTCAGAAGGTGCATGTCCCGCCGCGGCAGTTGCCGTCCGGCATGGCGCTGATCTCGATGGGTGACTTGGATGCCGCGCGTCTTATCGCCGAAAAGAACATCCGGGTGCTGGCCGAATTCGCCCGCGAAGGCTGCCCGATCGTCTGCACCGAACCGGCGGCCGTCGTCTGCTTGAAGCACGAGTACCCGATGCTCGTCGATCACCCCGATGTCCAGGTCGTGGCGGATCACGTGGTCGA
>JANMLE010000645.1:0-4320 GCA_031372385.1 Planctomycetota bacterium
CTGGCGACTAACCAACTCTCAATGAATAATCCGGGCTAGCCCTCTCCCCGCAGAGCCGGGGAGAGGGGACCAGAAAACAGCCTGTTTGCAGCCGACCACCAATTGGCGACTGCACCCCGCGGAATGCGCGTCGGAAGTGAATCCTTGCGACGGCCGCGCGGGTGCCTTACAGTCGTCGCTCCTTCATGGGCGATTGCCCGTCCCGTCACTTTCGGAGCACAAACGATGTCCCGTCGTTTACCAGATTCGTATCGGCGTCGCGGCTTCACCCTGATCGAACTGTTGGTGGTGATCGCCATCATTGCCGTGTTGATCGCGCTGCTGTTGCCCGCCGTGCAGCAGGCCCGCGAAGCGGCGCGGCGCACGCAGTGCAAGAACAACCTCAAGCAACTCGGTCTGGCCCTGCACAACTACCATGACGTGTTTCAGACCTTCCCACCCGGCACGATCAACGCCGGCGCCCGCTTCAGCGATCCCGAATGGCCGTACTTCCTGCATCACCTGTATCCGTACATCGATCAGGCGACGCTCTACACCGCCATGAACGGCCTGCAGTTGCCGAAGCCCTGGATCACCCCGGGCGCATGGCCCGCCACCGTCGCCGCCAAGGGGATCTCCGCCCTGCAGTGCCCCAGCGACGGACAGGGGGGACTGACAAAGGGTGCGAGCATCATCGGAGTCGCCCTGCCGGTCAGTAACTATCTGGGAATCTTCACCGGCTTGAACGACGGTGAGACCCAAGCCGATGTCACCGCCCGGCGCGCCAGCTTCGGCCAGAACCGCGGCTCGCGCATGCGCGACTTCGCCGACGGCAGCAGCAACACGATGATGGTGGCCGAGTATCTGACGGGAACCCCCACCGACGTGCGCGGAGCGTACTACACGAATCGCGCCGGCGCGCAGTATCTGCATGCCACCAACACACCGAACTCGTCGGCACCCGACAACCTGCTGGACTATCCCGGTTTCTGCCAGCCCCAGGCCTCGTTCAACCTGCCCACGCAGAACCTGCCGTGTGTGCCCGACGGAAACACGGACAACAACTTCGCCACGTCGCGCAGCCGGCATGTCGGGGGTGTGCAGTTGCTGCTTGGCGACGGATCGGTGCGGTTCGTCAGCCAAAACATCGACCTCACCACCTGGCGCAACCTGGCTTGGATCGCCGACGGCAACGTCATCGGCTCGTTCTGACAGCGTGTCGGGAAGCGCGGGGTACGGATCGGCTTTGAAATCACTGTCGCGATTGTCGACTTTCGCTCCGCGAAAGAACGTCCTTTCGCAGAGCGAAAGACGACTCTTGTTGATGTGCCGATCCTAAGCGTTTGAAGTCGGAAGCTGGGGAAGCCAGAGCCGTGCCCCACATCTCCAACTGCCTACCACTCAACTCGTGCTCCACTCATTGCCAGAAAGTCCTTTCATGCAGCTTGTCGGAAAACGAAACGGTGCGAATGTCTTCGGCGCGGGAGGCATGTTGGTGTTGTTGGCTTGCGGGTTGACCGGCTGCGGCGGAGCCGGCGGGCCTGACCGGGGGGCCGTCACGGGTACGGTGTCCTTCGAGGGAAAGCCGATTGATCAGGGGTCGATCCTCTTCGTGCCGGTGGCCGGCAAAGCGGGATCGAGTTCGGGCGCGGCGATCACGGACGGCAAGTTTTCCATCCCGCAGGAGAAGGGTCCGGTTGTGGGAATGAATCGGGTGGAAGTCCACTGGCCGCGCAAGACCGGCCGGAAAAAGGAAGTCGGTTCACCCGCGCCGCCCGGAACGATGATCGACGAAGTCGAGGAGGCCATCCCCGCCACATTCAACACGAGTTCGACCCTGGAGCAACGGATCGAACGCGGGAACAATGCCGTCGATCTCAAGCTGACAGCATCGGGTGCCGCCGCAAAGTGATCGTGCCGGGGTCGGGGGTCTACGGTTTTTCGAAATTGCCTCGTTCCCAAGCACCTGCTTGGGAACGCCCGTCTTCGACGCTCCGCTTCGCGATGCCGGTTTCCGCGTCCCACTCGCCTCGCCAAGCCGGAGCTTGGCCTCGTGCGTTCCCAAGCCGGAGCTTGGGAACGAGGCTTAAATCGCAGCCCTGACCTCGAACGCTCCTCACGGCACTCGGCACACGGCGATGCTCGATTCGATTCGGGCGGCCAGGCGCAACCAGCGTTCGTCGGACCACGGGAGTTCGATGCGGCGAATCGTCGGTCGGAGTGCGATCAACGACAGCTCGCGCGGCGGTTCGCCGAACCATTGCGTCACGGCGTGGGCGTAGATCCCCAACTGCAATTCGTACGGGGCGAGAAGCTGTTCGTCCGAAGCGTTGGCCGGGAAGTCGTTGGTCTTGTAGTCCAGGATGTGCCAGCCGCCGCGGGGGTCTTCATATAAGAGGTCGATCACGCCGCGAATCAGCGTGGGGTGGCCGCCCGGACTGGCGGCCGGCCAGCGCAGCGCGAATTCGACTTCGCGGTGCAGGCTGGTGGCTGCGGCCAAGTCGGCCGCGACACTCGACGTCATCAGCCGCGACAACATCTCGCGCGCGAGGGCCATCGTGTCGTCGGTCAGGTCGTCGCGAGAACAGGCCGCGGCGCTCTCCAGCAATTGCGGCCAATGATCCGGTTGAGCGAAGTCGACCCGTTCCAGCACGGCATGCACCAGCGAACCGAGCGCCGTCGCCTGATCGGGGTCGAGCGGCGGATCGACCATGTCGCGCGGGCGGTCGTGGCGGACGTGACCGATGCCACTCAACTCCGCATCAATCGTTTCCAATCGCGAGACGCTCAGCGGAGGCAACTCGTCGGTGTCGCGACGGATTCGCAGGGCCAGATCGGGGATGTCCGTCGATTCGGCGGCGCGGAGGAATTCCGCCAGTTGATTCAGCGGCACCAGTCGCTCGGACGTGTGGGTGACTCGCGCCGCGCGGGGCGGCTGATGGTGGACGCGGATCTCGGGGATCGATTCGCGGCCGGCCGTGCCCGCGGCAGAAGAACCGAGCAACGGATCGGTTCGCGGCAAACCCGTCGCAACATCAAAGCGGGACTCGACCAGTTGATACCACGGCGCGTGCTTCTTCACCGAGGGATCGATGCCGGCCGACAGGATCAGGTAATCGGCCGCGCGTGTGCAGGCGACATAAAACAGCCGGATGGTTTCCTCCGCGTCCGCCTCGCGCTCCAGCAGGTTGAACATGCGCAGGCCGAGGTTTTCGTGCGACTGGCCGAACGAGTCCGGCAGTTTGACGAGCGCACCGAAGTCGGGATGCAGCACGGCGGACTTGCCGCGCGGCGGCCCTTTGCGATCGATGTCGGCGACGATCACGATCGGGAATTCCAGCCCCTTCGACTGATGGATCGACATCAACCGGACGACTTCGCCCGTCTCGGGAAGCGTCGTCGCGAACTCTTCGTCGGTCTCTTCCAGCACCGACGTTTGCAGTCGTTCGACGAAGTCCCGCAGCGTGAACAACTCCGCCCGGTCGAACTCCCGCGCCATGTCGATCAGCTTCCGCAGGTTGGCGACCTTGCGCGAGCCGAGATGCTCGGTCAGCAGCGCGGCGTCGTAGCCCGTTCGCTCGACCGCGAGGGCCAGCAGCTTCGACAGCGGCAGCCGGTCCTTCGTCGCCCGCAAGTCGGACAGCACGTCGCGCGCGAGCGAGATCCGGCAGCGTTGCTCTTCTGACAGAAATGCCGGCGGGTCCGATTGCAATCGGTCGTGCAGCGTCTGTCGCTCGGACGATGTTGCCTGTTCGACGTGCGGCACTGAGGACATCGCCAGCGCCTGGATTGCATCGTCACTCAGGTTGAAGAACGGCGACCGCAACACACCGACGAGGCCGATCAGATCATCGGGGTCATCCAAGTACCGGCACAGGTTGAGCAGATCGAAGACTTCCTGCTGCGCGAAGAAGGTCTTGCCCCCGACGAGGTAATAATCGACGCCGAAGTCGCGCAGCGCATTTTCGTATTCATGCACGTTGGAGAGCGCGCGGAACAGGATCACGATGTCGCCCGGCTTCACGTGGCGCAGCGTCGGCTGACCGGCGTCGTCCTTGGCGCGAATCCGCAGCGTCGCATCGGCCAGCAGTTCCGCACAGCGCCGCGCGATCCAGTTCGCCTCGCGCTGGCGCAGCTTGGCAGCCTTGATGCGTTCCGCACCCGACAGGCCGGCATCGGCTCCATCCGTTGGCAATTCCTGCGGCGGCCCGTCGGTCTCTTCGGCATCGAACGTGGCGAACAGGAACTCGATCGCCGGAGTGGGCGAGCGCTGCACCGACTCGAACGGCGACAGCGCTTCGTAGTGGTCGCCCATCCCCGCGGAAAACAGGTGGTTGACGA